>CAZFGM010000016.1:12656-23246 GCA_964518515.1 uncultured Alcaligenaceae bacterium
GAACAGGCCCATCAATTCGAGGAGTTGTCCGGACGGATCCTGGCGGCCGCAGTGGATGTACATAAGGGCCCGGGTTTCGTGAAACCCATTTATCAAAAGGCTATGGAAGTCGCGCTGACTCATCGTGGCTTTTCTTTCGAACGGCAGAAAGAAATCCTGTGTTTTTTGAGGAGGTCGATGTCGGACTTCAACGTCTTGACCTGGTCGTTGGCGGCCAGATTATTCTGGAACTCAAAGCGGTCAAGAGCCTCGAAGACATTCATTTTGCCCAGTTGAAGTCCTATCTGAAAGCGACCGGCTTGCATGTCGGCCTGCTTTTAAACTTCAACGCCAGCACCTTGGTCATCAAACGTGTGATTCTTTAATTTCGTGTTTTCGTGTTTTCGTTTTTTCGCGCTTTCGTGATTGGTTTTTACGTGCCGCGCCGGGTTTTATCGAGGTGACGGTCATGAATTGGAAAACCACACTGATTCTGGGTCTGGTCGTGTTGGCAGGCGGCTTGGGGTGGTGGTGGTTCGAGGCCACGAAGTCGGGCACGCGCCCGGAGACGCCTGCCGGTCCTACCCAGGCTCTTCTGGAACAACTGAAACCCGACCGGCTTTTGCGCATCGAGATTCTACGCGGCAAAGATACGGTGGTGCTGGAGCGCGAGCCGGGTAAAGCCTGGACCTTGCCGGGCGGCTGGCCGGTGCGCGATGCCGAAGTCCAGCGGTTCGTCACCGCCCTGGCCGGCTTGCGCACGCGCTTTGCCGCCATTCCTCTGGGAGACGCCAGCAAATTCGGCATCACCGCGGATTCCTTGCGCCTGAAAGTGACCTTGCAAGACGGCAATGAAAAAAGGACGCACCTTTTCACCTTAGGAGAAGAGACGGGCACAGGGGTCAATCGGTTCACGCGTGCCACCTACCTGCGCCTGGATGAGAATAACGAAGTAGTCCGCCTGGGTCCGGGTCTGCTGGCCGCTCTGGACCGGCCGCGGGAGCACTTTCAAAAGCCGCGTCTCTTCGCTGTCCGCCGCGTGCTGAAGGAAAAAGACAAGAAATCCGGGCCGCGCGTCGAGCAGCTCGATGCCGGCCAGGTGACGGTGGAAACCGCCGACAGCGTTTTCACCCTGAAACGCGCCGGGGAAGAATGGCAGTTAACCCGGCCATTCAAAGACCGCGCCGACCCCGACCAGTTGCAAAAACTACTCCAGGCCTTTCCCGACCTGTGGGCGGAGAAATTTATCGATCCGCGGCCTTACCACGCGGCAACCTACGCGGCTGTGGCCGGTCAACTGAGTCAAAGAGAAAATCTTTTGGGGACCGCCGCCGGTTTGACTCCGGGCACGTTGCTGGCCCCCTTCGGCCTCGACAAACCCCAATATACCCTCACGGTGGCCAACGGCCCGACCTTGCTGGTAGGAGCCGCCGCGCCCCGGACAGGCAAACCCAAAGACAAGTTCGATTTCAAATCCGCCGATGAGGAATTTCGTTTCGCCAAGCTCAAGAAGAACGACCAAATCTTTGAAATCCGCAGTGAAAAGCTGCGCGACATTGCCGTCGCGCCCGAGAGCCTGCGCGATCCTCAACTGGCACGCTTCAAGGTCGAGGACGTCCAGCGCCTGACCATCCAGCAGGACAAGGTCGAGCTGGTCTTCCTCCGGAAAAAAGAAAAAGAAGGCGGCAAAGACAAAGACAAGGAAGTAAAGGACCAGTGGCGCATGCTCCGGCCCCAAGATCAAGTAGTCGAAAGCCAGCTGGTGACCGAGATGCTCGACAAGCTGGCGGGCCGCACCGCCGACGAGTTCTTCCATCCCGATGCCGAAGCGCGCAAGGAAAAGAAGCCCAAGAAATTGGACGAGGACACCGACCTGTTGAAAGATTTCCTCGATAAAAAAAAGAAAGAAAAGAAAGACCTCAAAGGCGAAAAGGAAAAGAAAGAAAAGAAAGAGAAGAAAGACCCCAAAGATTTCGGCCTCGATAAGCCGCTCGTGGTCGTAGTCGAAGTGGAGGAAAAGAAAAAGGAGGAGCCGAAGAAGGAACCCGTCAAGAAAACCTTCACCTTCCGCCTGGGCACGGCCGACGCCGACAAGGGCAAGCTGTACGTCCAGGTCGATTCCTGGCCGCGCATCAACGTGCTCGACGACAGCTTGTGGAAGCTGGTCAAGCGCGAAGCCGTGGCCTACCGGCCGCGCAAGCTGCTCGATTTCGCCGCCAGGGACCTGAGCGAAATCGCCATCGACAACCTGCCGCGCAAGGAAACTGTCCGCCTGAAACAGGAGAAAGATGGCTGGCGCATGCTCCAGCCGGTGGCCACGGACGTGGATATCATCCGCGTCCAGGCCTTGGCCGCCGAACTGGGCCGGCTTGAAGCGGTCGAGTTCCTGACTGCCGCGCCCAAGAAAGATGATCTCGCCAAGGAATACGGTTTGGAAAAACCGGCCCTCAGCGTGCATTTGACCATCGCCCCGGAAAAAAAAGGCAAGACCTTGCGCATTGGCCGGCAGCGGCCGGACAAGAAAGAATACTATGCCCGCCTGGACGAGGGCCCCATTTTCACCTTGGCCCAGAACACGTTCGAAACGCTCGACAAGGATTCGCTGGCCTATCGCGACTTGCGGCTGTGGGACGTGGCCGCAGGCGATATCTTGGAGATGCACATCGAGCGGTTGGGCAAAACCAAGGAACACTATGCCCTCCAGCGCGACGGCAAGGATTGGAAAATCGCCGGCCGTTTCAAGGCCCCGGCCATCGCCGCCCAGGTGAACGACATCACCAACGAGCTGGCCTTCGCCAACCGGGACAAATTCATCGTGCACCAGGCCGACAAGCTCGACAAGTACGGCCTGGACCCGCCGGCGCTCCGCCTCACTCTTAGGACCGGCAAGAAGGACGCCAAGGAGAAAGACGCCAAGGACAAGAAGAAATATGTTCTGGAAATCGGCGCCACCCCGGATAAGGAAGCCAAAGCCCGCTACGCCCGCCTGGAAGGTGATAAGGCGATCTTCACGCTCAGCGACAAGATCGCCCGCGCCCTGGACCGCACGGACCTGGATTTCCTCGACCGGCAATTGCTGCCGCTGGAGGCCAAAGCCATCACCCAAATCCGCACCAGTGGCCTCGACAAGAACAAGAAACCTGTGTCCTTCACCCTCAAGTTGGACAAGGAAAAATGGCAGGTGCTGGATTCGCCGGCCAAACCGTTCACCCCCGACGAGGTTGCCTTGCGGGAAACGCTCGGGGCCTGGGCACCCTTGCGGGCCCTGCGCTTTGCCGACTATCAGCCCAAGGACTGGGGCATCTTCGGCCTGGAAAATCCGGCCGTCACCGTGACCGTCTTGGCCGGCGGCAAGGAACATCGCCTGGCCTTCGGCCTGGAAGTCAAGGACCACCCCGGACAGTATTATGCCCGCGTGGACAAGCAAGACGGCGTGGCCATTCTCGATGAATTGGACGTGCGCGAGTTGAAGCGCAGCCATCTGGATTTTGTCGATCGCCTCGTCCTCAAGGAAAAAGGATTCGACCAGGTCACGATCGTGCACCGCAAAATGGGCAAGGAGGAAGTGGAGCTGGAAAAGAAGGACGATGACTGGAAACTGCTCAAGCCGGTGCTGAAGGACGCCGACGCTTTGATCATGGAGCGCCTGCTGACCCGGACCTTTCCGCTGCGGGCCCGGCGCATCGCCGCCTACCCGGCCACGCCCGCCGAGCTCAAGGAGTTTGGCCTCGATCCGCCCGAGGCCCTGGTCACCTTCAAGATGGGCGGCGATTCTCCCGCCCAGTTCGTCGTGAAAATCGGCAAGCCCGTCCTGGAACCGGGACCGAAATCCGCGCTGGAACGCTACGCCCAAGTGGACGGCACAACCACGGCGTTTGTCCTGGCCGGCGACCTGGCCCAGCTCCTGACCGCCTCGGCCCTGAACTTCCGCGATCATAACCTGGTCAGCTTTTCCGCCGCCGACAAGCTGGTCTTCGAGCGCGGCGACCCCAAGGCCCAGGGCTACCGCAAGGCCGTCTTCGTCAAGGACGGTCTGTGGAAGATGACCGAGCCGGTCAAGGCCGACGCCGAAGACGCCGACCTGGAAGAATTCCTCAAGGGGCTGTATCGCCTCCGCGCCGACGAGATTGTTTCGGAAAATCCGGCCGACCGCAAGCTGTATGGCCTGGAGCCGCCGCAACTCCGCTTCCGGTTCACCAAGGGCGAAGAAGAGGTCCTGCACCTCGTCGTCGGCAAGGCCAAAGAAGACGGCCGCTATTACGCCCAACTGGTGAGCAAGGACAGCAAGGACCTGATCTTCCTGCTCAGTGCCAAGCTCAGCGGCAAAGACCCGGCGGCGCGGGGCCATGTCTTGACGGAATACCGCAGCCGGAAAACCTGGTCGCTGCCTGTGGACGCCGCCCAGATCGACCGGGTAAGCTACGCCGGCAAAACCTCGTTTGTGTTGCAGAAGATCGGCCCGATCTGGCACGCCCTCAACCAGGACAAGTTCAAGGTCAGCGACAAGACCGTCACCGACACGCTCGACGCCCTCGCCGATCTGCAAGCCGCCCGCTACGTAGTCGATCACAACGCCAACCTGCAACTGTACGGCCTGGCGCCGAAGCCGGTGCTGTCCATTCAGATGACGGTGGGCAAACACGAGCGCATCCTGCACATCGGCCGGCAGGAGGGGGAATCGCAGCGCTACTATGCCACGGTCCCCGGCGCGGAAGGCTCGGCGGTGTTCATCATCAGCGAAGCCGACGCCCGCCGCATCGTGCGGGCCTTGCAGGCGTTCAAGGAATAGAGTGGGCGGGCCAAAAGGAGTCGGCGCCGAGTCGGTTAGTGGGTACAATAGAAATTAAGAGGTGTTTATGGCCACGGTTGCGGAAAAGCTGATCACGGCGGAGGAATTCGCCCGGTTATCGAATCCTCCCGACGGCTCCAAACAAGAACTTGTCCGCGGAGTAATTGAAATCATGCCCCCTCCAGGTTTTCGTCATGGAGCACGTCAGGTTCGCGTGGTCACTCTCCTGGACCAATTTGCCCGTTCCACCCGCAAAGGAAGAGTGACCGTGGAAAGCGGAGTAATAACCGAGCATGATCCAGATACCGTGCGTGGCCCGGACGTTTCTTTCTGGAGCGTCGATCGTTTGCCCCTGGATCTGGAACCCGAAGGCTATCCCCTTGTGGTTCCCGATCTTTGTGTGGAAATTTTGTCTCCCGGCAACACGATGAGAAAAATCCTGGAAAAATTGCGGGAATATTTTGCCAGCGGAGTGCGCATAGTCTGGATTGTCGATCCGGAAGAACGCACCGTGATGGTGTACCGGTCCATTGAAGAAGGGCGCATCTTCCACGAAACCGCCACCCTCTCCGGCGAAGATGTGCTGCCGGGATTCACTTGCCGGGTTAGTGAGTTTTTCGAGTAACTCGGCCAAGGGCAAAAAAAAACTCCTTCCCTTACAAAGCAGCCGGAGGATTTTTGTTTTTGTGACAGACAAATCAACCCGCCCAGCCAAGGATTTGCAAATTCCTCGTTGAAATCCTGCCGCCTCGGGTGTACATTTCAAGCCCGCAGGCGAGTCTACCCGGTCGCCTTCGGCTCCCCGCTAAACAAAACCCGTTCCCAAAGGATGACTCCCATGATGCGTATCTGGACTTTCCTGACTGTGGCGGTTCTCGTTTCCGCCGGCCAACTCCAGGCCGGCGAAAAAAAGCCGTATCCCACCTTCGGCAAGATCGAGCGCAAGGACCCGGCCTTGGACAAGCTGATTGCCAAGGACGCCAAGCTTGAGAAAATCGCCGGCGGCTTCATCTGGACCGAGGGCACCGCCTGGAACAAAGAAAAGGGCTTCCTGGTCTTTTCCGACATTCCCAACAACGTCGTCCACAAATGGCAAGACGGCGCGGTGAGTGTCTTTGTCAAGCCGTCCGGTTACACGGGCAAGAAGCCGCGCGGCGGCAAGGCGGGGGATGAGCCGGGCTCGAACGGCCTCACCTGGGACAGCGCGGGCCGCCTCGTCCTGTGCCAGCACGGCGACCGCCAAGTCGCACGCCGCGAAAAAGACGGCACCATCACCGTCCTGGCCAAGGAATACAAGGGCAAACGCTTCAACAGCCCCAACGACTTGGTCTTTCATTCCAACGGCGATCTGTACTTCACCGATCCGCCTTACGGCCTGGAAAAGAACTGGGACGATCCGGCCCGCGAACTGGATTTCTGCGGCGTCTACCGCCTGTCCAAGGACGGCAAGGTCACTCTCTTGACCAGGAAAATGACCCGGCCCAACGGCATCGCCTTGTCGCCCGATGAGAAAACCCTCTACGTCGCCAATTCCGATCCGCAACGGGCGATCTGGATGGCTTTTCCCATCAACGAGGACGGCGACCTGGAAAAAGGCAAGGTGTTCTTCGACGCCACGCCGTGGGCCAAGGCCAAGAAGCCCGGCCTGCCCGACGGCCTGAAAGTGGATCGCGCCGGCAATTTGTTCGCCACCGGCCCCGGCGGCGTCCACGTCTTCGCTCCCGACGGCACCCTGCTCGGCACCATCGACACCGGCGTCCCCACCGCTAACTGCGCCTTCGGCGACGACGGGTCGACCCTGTACATTGCCGCCAACCACGACATCGCCCGCATCAAGACGACGACCAAGGGGAAGGGATTTTAAAACCTGACCCAGGGATTACGTTTCGCGCTGGGGTAAAAGCGAGCGCGAATCGTTAACCCGCAACCGCGGGGAAAAATAATGCCCGAGATCATCATTTGTCCCCACTGCCAGCGCAAACTCCGGTTGCCCGAGGAATTTCTCGGCAAACGGGTTCAATGCCCTTCGTGCAAAAGCCAATTTCCCGCGGACCAATACGCCGCCCCCGCCAGGATCGCCCGAAAGCGCGACGAGCCGGTCCAAAGCAATTGGGGTCCCCGAGACAAATCGTGGGAAGAGTGCCCGGATTTTCGCTCCCGGAAACCACGCCGACAAAGGCGGGGTCCCGCGCTGGCGCTGTGGCTGGCCGTGGCAGGGGGAATCGGCTTGCCGGCCTTGTTTTTCGTCCTCCTGGCCTGGCAACCGTGGGCGCCCCGCAAGCTCCCTGAGCCCAAGCGGGCCGCCGTCCCGGAAAACGACGAGCAGCGGCGCAAAGAGATCAGGGAAGCCTTGCGCCAGCAGAAGCCGTTGGCGGCGGCGGAAATTGCCCAGGAATTGCGGCCCTTTTTCGAGAGTCTCAACGGAGCTTTCCGCGCGGGCGATCAAGAACGCATCATGGCCCATTTTGACATGGACCGGTTGTACGACGAGCTGGGGGCCCTGGAAATTTTTTTCCAGCCCTTGCGGCAGAATCGACAAGAATCCATCCGCGGCATGCGCCAGGGCATGGGACGGGCGATGCAGCAGCAGGCGCCGCTCCTCGTGTGGACCGGCACGGACATCAAAAACATCAAGATGCTCGAGGGCAACGAGGCGGTCGTCATCGCGCGGCACCGCGTGGAAGCCGGAATGTTTTTGAAAATGCGCTGGTGGGTGACCAAGAGGACGGGAACCTGGAGGCTCTATGACATGGAAGACCTGGACGTGGGACTGCGCATTTCCACCACGGCGGTGACCATCGTGGAAGTGGGCCTGGGCAATGTCCCGGAATTAGCGCGCGCCATGAACCAGCTCCGCGACGCCATCCAGGCCGTTGCCTTGCGCCGCGATCCTAACGCCGCCGAAAAAATCCTGGGGCAAATCGCCGCCGTGAAATTCCCCAAAAGGCTGGATGGGGTGCGCTCCCTGGTGATCGGCTTGGTACGGCTGCAGCGCGGTCAGGCCAAGGAGGCTCTCGCCGCTTTTGAGCAGGCGCACCGGCTGCATCCGGACATGCCTTGCCTGGACCTGACCAAGGCGATCGCTTTCAATGACCTGGGCGACTGGAATAATGCCCTGAAGCACCTGGAGGCGTACCAGGGCTTGCTGGGGGATGACGCCGCGGTGTGCCGCGAGCTGGGCGAAGCTTTGCGCGGGCTCAGCCGTTTTCCCGAAGCGCGGGCCGCTTACCGCAAAGCGCTGGATTACGACCCGAAAGATCCGGACGCCTTCCTGGGATTGCTGCGCGCCCTGGCGCCGGAAGACAACCGCGACGATCTGGGACAGCGCTTCGCCAAGCTGGACAGGCCGCACGAGAATTTCGATATTTGTGCCGAGGATTGCCGGAAGGCCCAGGATTTTGCCAGTCTGGAGCCGCTGGCTTTGGCCATGCGGAAAATCGACCCGAATTATGCCCCGGTCGATTTCTTCCTGGCCCTGGCCAAGGCGTGGGCCGGGCGCGCGGACCAGGCGGTGCCCTTATTTCAAGCCGCCCTGGCCAAGCAACCGGATGCGGGCCGGCGCCAGGTTTACGTCCAGGGCTTCCTTCAGGCGATGGCGCACGCCGGCCCCCTGGAAGCGTATCGAGCCGTTCCGGATGCGCGCGCGGCTTTTCGCGTTCTCGCCCCGGAGTTGCAAAAGAATTTCCAGCCCGACGAGCTGCGCCAGCTGGTGGCGGCTCACGCCAAGAATCACGCGGACGACCCGTGGCTGCCTTTTTTCCAGGCCGAAGTTCTTGTCCAGGAGGGCAATTATCCCCTCGCCGAGAAGGCTTTTGCCGCCGCCCTAGCCAAGCCGCCGGACGCCTTTCCGCTCGACCAGTTTCGTGGCAGCCGGGTGCTGGCTCGCTATCACACGGGGCAGGGCCTTTCGGCCTATGCCGACATCGGGCCCAAACACGAAACCTTTCAGCAACTGGTCAACCTGTGTTTTCTGGAGCAAAACTACACCCTGTTGCAAACCTTGCTGGCCGAACATGCCAAGATCGATCCGAATCATCCCGACCTTGCTCGATATCGCATCCGCCTGAAGATTCGCCAGGACAAGACGGCCGAGGGAATTACCCTTTTCCAGGCCGCCCTGGCCAGGGAGGCTCGCGAGGAGAACCGCAAAAACATGGTGTCGGATTTCCTCTTTGACATGATGGATGCCGGCAAAGCTCTGGAAGGTTATCAAGCCGTGCCGGACGCCACGCACGCCCTTCAGGTCCTGGCGGAAGATTTATTGGACCGGGGGAATTGGCAGGAATTCCGCCGCCTTCTCGAGGCGCACCGGCAAAAGCTTCCCGACGATCCCTGGCTCCACTTTTATTGCGGCGAATTGCACATCCAGGAAAAGGCCTGGGACAAGGCCGCCGGTGTGCTGGCCCAGGCGTGGAAAAAGGCCCCCGCCGACCTGCGCAACCGCTTTCGCTGGAATTGTGTTTTCGCCCTGTACAAGGCCGGCCGCGCCCAGCAAGCCTATGACGAAATCGAGCCACGCAAGGAGATCTTCGGGCAACTGGCAAACCTTTTGGCCCAGGACAAAAAAGGCGGCGAAATCGAAGCCCTTATCAAATCCCACCGCCCGCACGCCGGCGACGATCCCGACCTGCTCCTTTTCGAGGCGCGGGCAAAAATCTTCTTGGGGCAGCCGATCCATGCCATCCCCCTTTTCCACAAGGCATACCAGAAACAAACCCTCGATTCCCGGCGCAAGGACTACCTCAGGGATTTTGTGCTGGACATGGCTGCAGCGGGCCAGACTGTGCAAGCGTACGGAGCCGCTCCGGATAAGGTCTTTGCTTTCGAAGCGTTGGCCGGAAACCTGGTTTTTCAGAAGAAGGAAAAAGAGCTGGCACAACTCCTGGACGCGCATAGGCTAAACCAGCGGGCCGATCAGCCGTGGCACCACTTTTTTTCCGGCGAGCTGGCGTTGCTGCGCGGCGACATCCCCCAGGCCGACCGGCATTTCAGCGCGGCCTTTGCCAAGGCTTCCCCCCAGAACAATTGGACTTGTCGCCACCGGCTTTACCTGATCCGCATCAAGGCGGGAAAAGCCGCCGCCACCTATCAAGAATTCGGCCGCGGAAACCGGATTTTCCAGGATCTGGCGCAACAGTGCCTCAATGACAAGAATGCCCCGCAACTGGCCGACTTGATTGCCGCCCATCGTCTGGACCGGCCGGAGGACTCCCATATCCCCGCTTGGGAACTGGACGTCAAATGGCTCAACCAGGATTACGCCGGCACCTGGCAGCTATTAACCCAGAACCGCCAACGGCTGGCCGGCCATTCGTCCTTCCGGTGGAAGTTCGACAACTACCTGGTGCGCTGCCTGGTCAAGCTGAAAAAAACTACAGAGGCCATCCAGGAGGCCGAAACCATCGTCCATAAGCGCCAGGGAAACCGCCTTTTGCTTGTCCTGGCCCAGGCCTCCGCGGGCGATGTGAACCGGACTATCGCCGTGATGGACAAACACCGGTCGCAATACCTCGTGGAAGACTGCTATCGGGACCCGGACCTCGGCCCGCTTTTGCGCGGCGAGCCGTTCCGCGAATTTCGCCTCCGGTTTCCGGAACCGAAGAAGGAAGGACCGGAGTAGTTCTCGCATGGTGGGCGACCATCTCAAACCTGCTTACGATCGCGATGGCTACGTCATCGTCCGCCAATTCCTCAGCCCGGCGGACTTCGCGGAATTGACGGCGAACCTCGACCGCTATATCCGCGACGTCGTGCCGACGTTGCCCGACCAGCATGCGTTTTACGTGGACAAGACCCGGGCCGAGACGCTCAAGCAAATGCAG
>CAZFGM010000017.1:0-7123 GCA_964518515.1 uncultured Alcaligenaceae bacterium
TCATGACTACTAAGGTAATCGGTGGGAACATCACCGCTGATAACCCACCACCCGACCACTCCGGCCCTTGCCTTGGACTCAACGGCCCAGACGGCAAGATACGGCGCAACAAACCATGCCGGGTCTTCGGCCACGCCGCGATGGCGCACACCTTGCGACTTTAGGTACTCCATCACCTGAAGTCGCTGCATGGCAAGCCAGCGTGCCTCAACTTCAGGGTCGTCATAGTCTTCATCAGACATAGCTGATCCCTGACCCCTGAATCTCCTGAATTTCCTGACCCCTGGCCGGATTCCCCGATCTTGGTGAGGAAGGATCACGAGGGGGTGTTTTACCGGAAAAAAAGCTATCATACAACAAGGGATATTGTTCAATACCCCGCAGGCTCGAAGACTCGCCTGCGGGCTTGAAGGTTTTTATGTTCCACGCCATCGATGATTATTACGTGGCGGCCAACGCCGTGGTGACCGGCAACGTCATTCTGCACGCCGGCGTCAACATCTGGTTCGGCTGCATCGTCCGCGGCGACCTGGCGGCCATCACCTTCGGTCCACGGGTCAACCTGCAGGATGGCTGCATCGTTCACACCGATACGGATTGTCCGCAGGACATCGACGCGGGCGTGGTCGTCGGCCATGGCGCGATCCTGCACGGCAGGCGCATCGGCCGGGACAGCCTGATCGGCATCGGCGCCCGCCTGTTGTCGAGCAGCGAGGTCGGCGAGGAATGCCTGATCGCCGCCGGCACGGTGGTCACGGAAGGCCGGCGCATTCCGCCGCGCTCGGTGGTGATGGGCATCCCCGGCAAGGTGGTCCGGGCCGTCACCGAGGAAGAACTGCAACGCACGCGGTGGATCAACGCCCATTATCTGGAAATGGCCCAGCGCTACGTCGGCGGCGCTTATCCGCCGCCAGCGGAGTTGCAACCGGGATTAAGGAGGGAACAGACATGACAACGATTGAGGCCACCTTCAAGGGTGGGCAAATCATTCTCGATTGCCCGGCGGATTGGCCGGATGGGTGCCGGCTGCGCATCGAGCCGATCTTGACCGATCAATTGAACCCAGGCACCGAAACCGACAAACCGGAAACACCAGAGGAAATCGAGGAGTGGCTGCGGTGGTATCACTCCCTCGAACCCTTGGAATTCACCCCGGAGGAAGAAGCCGACCGCGCCGCTTGGCGGCAGAAGGTGAAAGATTACGAGGTCGCAAAATCGCAGCTGTGCGGCTTAGGGCAAAAGCCATGGTAATGAACATCACGCAAGAATCCGCGGTCGGGTCGTTGGCCCCGGCGATCAATCTGATCGGCCAGGGCGACCGCCGCGCCGATGTGGACGCCAAACAGGCGATGGTGGCCGCCCTGCTCCAGGAAGCGGGCTGCGACGGCCTGCTCGTCCTGGAAGCGGAGAACTTCTCCTGGCTGAGTAGCGGCGGGGCCTCGCGCGGGGTGCTGGACGCCCAGGCCCTTCCGGTCCTGTACTACACCCCCGAGGGCCGCTGGGCCGTGTGCGCCAACGTCGATACGCAACGGCTGTTTGACGAGGAACTCGACGGCCTGGGCTTTCAGGTCAAGGAATGGCCGTGGCACTGGGGCCGGGCCCAGCTGTTGGCCGATCTGTGCCAGGGCCGCACCGTGGCTTGCGACATCCCCCCTGTCCCCCCCTTGCCAAGGGGGAGCGCAGGAGACTCCTTGGCAAACGAAGGCAACGCCTTGCCAAGGGGGGGCGAAGGAGGGGGTTCGTTCAAGCTGCTGGCCGATACGCTGCACCAGCGCCGGCTGGCGTTGACCGAGTATGAAAAAGCCTGCTACCGGGCGCTGGGCCAGATTCTCAGCCATGCCCTGGAGGCGACCGGACGGACCCTGTCGCAGGGGGAAACGGAGCGCGAAGTGGCCGGACAGCTGGCCCACCGCTTGTATCATCGCGGCGCCCAGCCGCTCATGGTCATGGTCGCCGCTGATGGCCGGTCGCGGCTGTATCGGCAAGGCAGTTTCACGGCCGCCCCGGTGCACTCCACCTGCGTGCTGCTGGCGGCGGCGCGGAAATACGGCCTGTGCGCCATGGCCAGCCGGATCGTCAGTTTCGGTGCCCCGGAGGCCGGCTTGCGCAAGGAACACGATGCCGCTTGCCGCGTCAGCGCCACCTACATCGCCGGCAGCTGGCCCGACAGCATGCCCAAGCAAATCCTCACTACCGGGCGGCGCATCTATCAGATCGCCGATTTCGAGCACGAATGGCTGCTGGCGCCGCAAGGCCACGTCACCGGCCGGCTGCCCGTGGAGATGCCCTTCACCCCCCAAACCGAGGACCTGATGCAAAACGGCTGGGCCGTCACCTGGAACGCCACGGTGGGCGCCGCCTCCAGTTGCGATACGTTCCTAATTTCCGAAGAAGGACCGCGCACCCTGACGCCGGTGGAAAACTGGCCGCTCAAACGCATTCGCATCCAGGGGGCGGATTTCGTCCGGCCGGATATCATGATCCGGTAGGAACCAATCCTAAACCTCAACCCTTGGCCGACGAGACCCAAGCGCGCGGCCGGCGAACAACAAACGGCGCCCGAAGGACGAGTGAAAGGAAAGTCCATGCCTACTCCCTCCCGAAGAAAATTTCTGCAAGCCACCGCTGCCGGCTCGATGCTTTTGCCTCTGGGTGCCGCTCCGGCCGAAAACCACCCCCCGCGCGTGCCGGTCGTCGATACGCACGTGCACTGTTTCGCCGGGACCAAGGATAAGCGGTTTCCGTATCACGCGCGCGCTCCTTATCGGCCCGACTCGCCGGCACCGCCCGAGCATCTTCTCAAGTGCATGGACGGCGCCGGCGTGGATTTCGCCGTCATCGTCCATCCCGAGCCGTACCAGGACGATCACCGTTATCTGGAACATTGCTTGGAGGTCGGCAAGAACCGGCTGAAAGGAACGTGCCTGTTCTTTGCCGACCGTCCGAACGCGGCGGCGCAGCTGCGGACCCTGGCAAAAAAACGGCCCATCGTGGCCTTGCGGATTCACGCCTACGCGCCGGAGCGCCTGCCGCCTTTCGGCAAGCGCGAGCTGGGCGAACTCTGGAAACAGGCCGGCGGCCTGGGCCTGGCCGTGCAACTGCATTTCGAGCCGCGCTACGCGGCCGGCTTCGAGCCTCTCATTCGGGAATTTGCCGACATTCTCGTGATCATCGACCACCTGGGCCGGCCGTTTCAGGGTACCGCCAAGGAACACGAAGGGGTGGTTCGCTGGGCGCGGTTCAAAAACACCGTGCTGAAACTGTCGGCGATTCCGACGCCGCGCCAATATCCGCATCGCAACATCGGCCCGGTGGTGAAACAGCTCATCACGGCCTTCGGCCCGGAGCGCCTGATTTACGGCGGCGGCTACCAAGCCGAGGCGACTGCTGCTTCCTATCGTGTGGACCGAGAGCGCACGCGTGAATTCCTGGCGGGCCTACTCGCTGCCGACCAGGCCAAGGTCCTGGGCGGCAACGCCGCCCGCCTGTTTCGCTTCCCTGGCGAAAGAAAAAAACCTTAACTGCCCCCACTACTCCTGTTGAGCCGTGGCGGGGCGGTGTTTGCGGTCGAGGTCGGCGAGGTGGCGCGCGAGGGCGTCGTCGAGGGAGAGGAAGGCATTGGCCAGGCGGGGCTGCAAGGGACCGGGCCTGGGATTGGTGCGCAGTTCCTGCAAATACCCCAGTAGTACCTGCTTGGCCCGGGGATGGCCGCGGAGCAGGAAGTGGACCCAGGCCCAGGCCTCGCGGTATTCGCCGTGGTTCATCTGAGGCAAGTCGCGGAGCTGCTCGAGGCGCTCGAGGTTGGGCCGGGGCTGGCCTTGCTTGGGCCGGCACAACTGGTCCAGGTGGTGATAATTGACGCCCTGCTGCGCCGGCGGCGTTTCATAATATTCGGCCAGGCCCTCATCCAGCCACAGCGGCACATCCTTGAGCACGCTGTGCAACAGGGCATGAGTCAGCTCGTGGCGCAGGTCCTGCTGGATGCGCTTGTCCCAGTAGGTGAAGACCATCAATTCCTCGGCGCCGCCGAAACGGCGCGGCTGGGCCACGAAAAACGCCCGGCGATTGGGCAGGTGCGGATACTTCGCTTGCATGAACTGCTCGTAGCGCGGTTTTTCTTCGAACAGATAAACGTAGATAGGCGTCGTGGCGGCCGGCAGTTTCAGCTCGCGGGAAACCTGATCGCGCAAATGGCTCAGCTCGCGAAAGAGCGGCAAGTGGCGGGGAATGTCGAAGTCGGCCTGGAACACAAAGGGGGCCAGGCGATAGCTGTGTTTTCCTGGCGTTCCGGGGAGCGGCTCGCGGTCGGGGGCCTGGGCGACGGGAACCAGGGGCAGCAAATGGCAGCCGGTGGCCGCCGTCAGCAGCAGGCCCAGAAAGGGGGACGCGAAGCGTCCAGCACGGAGGGCGGCGGAGGATGCATACCCCGCGCTTCGCCCGCCACGCTGCCGAACACCGTCCATGGCCACCTCGGATCAAACGACGCCAGGCGATTGCCGCCCGTAGGTCAGCCTTTCCAGGCTGACCCTGGTTGCCCACGTTGATTACCTTGGGGCCGCTCTGGGTCAGGCTGGAAAGCCTGACCTACCAAAAGCCCTTGCCGCCCCACGGCGAAGGCCGGGATGGTAAGCCGAAGGGCCGGCCGGCACAAGAGGAGTTCAGTCCTGGGAGTTCGGGAAACTTGGGGGAAAAAGGCAATGGGAGCCCGTCCCACCGGAACGGCACAGAGGCCGTTCCCTACAGAAAGGATTACAAGGCTACAGAGCGCTGCGTTTAAATTGGTCTTCTTTGAAGGTGGGATTCAACTTCACGTCGCGGAAGAAATATTCGCCGATGAGCGCGCCGCTTTTGTCCTTGAGGACCGAGCCGACTTGCAGCCAGGTTTCCACGTCGATGTAAATGGTCATCTCGAAAAGGCCGTCTTCTTCCGGGGGCTCGATGGGAGTGCGGACGAATTTGTAGCACAGGCGGTCGCCGATCTGGGGAAGCTTGGCCAGGCCGAAATAGCGGAGGCGCAAGGTGCCTTTGGCCTGGGCGGCGACGATTCCGTTGAGGGTGCGCTGGGCGCCGATCTTCATGCCGAATTCCTTGAGCGTGTAGCGGCCGGAATCCCTGGCGTTGGCGCCGTCCATTTCCTGCGGGAAGATACCCCAACGGAGAGCGGGGGAGGACGGCCGGGCCAGAAACATGCAAACATCACCCGGCGGCGATGTTCCCCCGTCTTTGTATTCCCCTTCCACGTAAAGGACCGCCTTGGCCAGGCGCTCGCCCTTGATCCATTTCATGTAGATGCTGAACGGCTTTTCCCGGAAATGGCAGTCGTTCTCCTCCTGGCCTTGCAGTTTGTTTTTGATGCGCTCGCGTTTGATCATGGTGCAGCTATAGGCCTGCACGTGGCGGTCATAGTGGGCCAGGCACATCTGCAAGAACTTGACGGGGTTCTCGTGGCGCAGATCTTCCAGCATTTCCTGGCCGGGTCCCCGGTCGGCCAGCAGGTGACCATGCCCTGGAGAAAAGCAGGCGGGAAAACCCAAAGGGGAGAAACCGCCCACGCCGTGGGCCAGCAGGAGGCGGACCTGGGTGGGACGGTCCAGCAGGTGATCGCGGACCTGCCAAACCAAGCCGGGCCAGGGAAGCTGGGCGGGGAAAGCGGCTGGGGCCAGGCCGCCCACGGCCGCGGTCACGTGGACCAGTCGTTTCACGGAAGGAGCCAGGGGGGGAGGGGGACCTTCGACATCGGCACCGGTGGCCTCACTCAGCATGGGCCGCTGGTCTTGCAGCAGTAAACACAGGGGCAAGCAGATCCACAGACGTCCCATGGCGGTTCCTGGGCAGGGCCCTCAAGTTGCCCCAATTCCCTAAAGATTGCCTGTCGCGATTATGGTAAGTGGCTGTCCGCAAAGTCGTAGGATAGGCTTCCAGCCTGTCCCAATTGGCCGATCTTGCCAAAGCTCGGTGGTGACTAGGGGACAGGCTGGAAGCCTATCCTACGACATTCCAGATAGCCTCTAAATGCCGGACGCACTTCGGCCGATCCTTGCATAGGGTCGCCGATCCTTCCGAGGGTATAGTTTACCCTCCGAAGGACCGGGGTCAACCGGAGACCCAAGCCAGGCAAACCGGGTTGACTTTTCGGCCCAGGCCGGCGGCAGGGAGGCCGCCGGCGGTTCGCTTCTCGGGGTCGGAAGGTTGCCGTGCGCACTCTGTGGATCAGTCTCGTCATAGCCGGGTGGGCCACTTTAGGGTCTTCGGGCTGCTCGGCCCGGCGGGCGTGCTTTTGTCTGCCGGCAGAGAGACCGCGGGGGGATCGTGTGGTTTTTTGCGCCGCGGGGGCCGGCAATTTCCAGACCTCCACGAGCTATCTCCAAGCCACGGTCCAAAACGATGGCTGGCCGGTCCAAATCGTGCCCTTCGATTGGTCCCACGGCTACGGCCGGGTCATTGCCGACCAGAACGACTTTCGCCATGCCCGCGCCGAGGGCGGCAAACTGGCCCAACTCATTGTGGACTATCACCACCACTATCCGGGCGTGCGCATCTATCTGTTCGCCCACAGCGCGGGGTCGGCGGTGGTGCTGGCGGCGGTGGAGTTGTTACCGCCGGGGTACGTGGACGGCGTGGCGCTGTTGGCCCCGTCGGTGTCGGCGTTTTATGATTTGCGGCCGGCCCTGTGCCGCGTCAATTGCTTCATCGACGTCTATCACAGCCGCCGCGATTGGCTGTACCTGGGCGTGGGGTCGCGGGTCGTCGGCACGTCGGATAACACCCATCGCGTGGCCGCCGGCCGCTTCGGCTTTCGCCCGCTCGTCGATCATGCCGACGACGTCGCCCTGTACGACAAATTACGGCAAATCCCCTGGGAACGCGGCGATCGCGCGGCGGGGCATAACGGCAGCCACTTCGGCGGCTATCAACCCGACTATCTCCGCGCTAACATCATTCCCAGCTTTTTCAGCGATCTGGCGCCCGAGGAGCCTTGATGAGGTGAGCGTGAAGGTGTGGGAGCGCGGGGGCCGGGAGGGCAAAAGCGGAATCGTTGCGATTTCTGCTGGATCAGGGGAGGAACAAACGGCCAGTGCCCCGCACTTCGTCGATGCGAAGCAGGTAATCGTACAGCGTCAGC
>CAZFGM010000017.1:7223-22721 GCA_964518515.1 uncultured Alcaligenaceae bacterium
ACGGCCAGTGCCCCGCACTTCGTCGATGCGAAGCAGGTAATCGTACAGCGTCAGCAAAACCCGCTCTTGGTAATCGCGGTTCGACCCGAACTTGTCGAGGTCCGCGATGGTGAACACAGGCAGGGAGGCGGGGGGGTTGAAGTCGCGGATGGCGGCGGTCAGTGAATCCGGGGAGTCGTCGTTGCGGTTGTCGGTAATCAGGATCAATTCGTCCGCCTGGCAGCGCTGCCAGATTTCCACGTCCGTGGCGGTCGGGTCCAAGCCAACGTCCTTAAAGTTGCGCAGGACCAAACCCAAATCCTTCCAGTAATCCCCCCACGGCTCCGCTTGCATGAGCTGAACGAGGTGGGCGACCTGGCCGATCACGTTATTGTCCGCCAGGATGCCTTTCACCATTTTTCTCCTGGCGTCGTTTTTCCATGAGGTGCTGCAAGCGGGCCAAGCGCTCCTCTCTGGTCCCATTCAGTTCCGGAAACTTCAAGCGGTGCAGGCGAATTTGCTCGTGGCGACGTTCCCGGGCCCGGCGGTCCTTTTCATCGAATTCCTCCTTGTGGTCCAAGTAGAACCGCTCGACCACCGCGATTTCTTCCTGGGACAGCGTCGGAATCCAGCGCAGGATTTCCTCGTAGCCGCCGCCTTTTTGAAAGTAAGGCACCAAGTCCAACACGGTGATGCGGCATGTCGAAAGCTGCGGGCCGCGGCCGCGATCGATAATAGTGATGTCGCTGGTCATGGCTTCTCCTTCTGCCCTTCACCGTTTTTCTCCGCTATCCTTCGCTTCATAATGTCCCTAATCCTGGCGACGCGTTCTGCGGTTGTGGCGTCTTCGTTTCGTTCCGCGAAGATGCCGCCGTGCGCGCGCTGGGCCTGGAGGCCGCGCTGGATGAATTCCTCGGCCCGGCGGTCCTTGTCAACAAGTTCTTCGTGGTGGAGCTTCACATACGCCAGCACCACGTCGAATTCTGCGCGTGATAGGGTGGGCATGATGTCGTGGATGGCGTCGAAATCGTAACCGCGGTGAAGATAGTAAAAAACATCCAACACCGTGATCCGGGTTGTGGATAGCTGCGGCCCCCGACCGTGATCGACGATCTGAATTGTTTTGGTTTGCATGGCATTTCCTTCGCGCGGAGGGAGTAACGGCATATCCCAATTCTACCCGGAATTGTACGAAGGTGGCAGGTCGGTTGACGCTAACCCACCTTGCATACTATTCCACGCGCTCGTTTTGGCTCTAACAACGGAATAATGCTCCCGGCTATTGATTCCGCGATTGGCCGCCGATACACTTCCCCCGGACAACATCCCGCGGCAACATCCGGAGACTGCACATCGTGAGCCATGCTGGGGAGCCTTCCGCCAAACTGCCGGTCCTTCTCGTGGTGGAGGAAAATGACAGCGTGCGCCGCATGCTGGACATGGCCCTGCGCCAATACCACTTTGCGGTGATCTTGGCCGCCGACGGTCCGGAAGCCATCGCGCAATTCAAGAAACAGGGGGAAGAGATGGATCTCGTCCTCCTGGATGTGGGGATGTCCCCTTTGAGCGGGCCGGAAACGTTGTCGGCCTTGAAACAAATCAATCCGCACGTCCGCTGTTGTTTCATGACCGGGGATGCCTCGAGCCAATGCTCCGAGGCCTTGCTGGCCCAGGGGGCCTTGCACATTTTCCGCAAGCCTTTCTCTTCCATTGCCGATCTGGCCGAAACCTTGCACCGTTTGCTGGCTCCTGCCACATAATAGTAGGTCAGCCTTTCCAGGCCGACCCGGCTGAAGCTGAGTCAGCCTGGAAAGGCTGACCTACGGTCGTTTGAACGTTGGCCAATATGTCCTCGCAAAAAAAAGTCCTTCTCTCCTGGAGCTCCGGCAAAGACAGCGCTTGGGCCTTGCATGTCCTGCGCCGGCAAGCGGACGGGGACGTGGTCGGCCTTCTGACCACATTCACCGAAGTCTTTGATCGCGTCGCCATGCACGCGGTGCGGCGTGAATTGGTCGAGGCCCAGGCCCGGGCGGCGGGACTGCCCCTCTGGCCGGTCGAGTTGCCGTGGCCCTGCTGCAACGACCTCTACGAAAGCCGGATGAGGAGCGTCCTCGCCCGGGCCCAGGATCAGGGCGTCACGCACATCGCCTTCGGCGACCTGTACCTGCAAGACGTGCGCGCTTACCGGGTTCGCCTGCTGGCCGAAACCGGCCTGGAGGCGCTGTTTCCTCTGTGGTGTTCCCCGGAGAAAACGCCGGCCCTGGCCCGGCACATGCTGGCCGGCGGCGTGCGGGCCGTGTTGACGTGCGTGGACCCCAGGCAGCTCGACTCCAAGTTTGCAGGCCGGCCGTTCGATGAGGTTCTCTTGGCCGAGTTGCCGTCCCCCGTCGATCCATGCGGCGAGCGCGGCGAGTTTCACACCTTTTGCTGGGCCGGCCCGATGTTTGATCGGGAGATTGCCGTACAGAGAGGCGAAGTTGTGTCGCGCCAGGGATTTTGTTTCGCCGATCTGCTGGCCGAGGAGAGTGGCTTTGAAAGTGGAAAGTAAGGGAGCCAGGCGAGCCAGGCCCCAAAGCCAAAAATGCCTTCCATTCGTCCGGCCGTGTGGAAAATAATGCCCGACAGGAAATGCAGGTTTTTGATTCTCTGTGCTTGTCTCAAGGTCTCAAAATATTTCGAGACCGAGCCTGCTCTAACTCACTGTAGCAGTGAGGCTTGTAACCGACCACACTGGTTAGAATCTCAAAACTACACATAGGCAGCCCCCCCTGGTTCCCTTGCCATCGCCTTGTAATTCCGATTCCCGCTTCAGAGCATCTACCGGGAGATGCCGGATTCCGGATTGCCATAAGCCCAACAAATGCAATGACCTGCAATTACATTCTTCCTCCCTCCCTTCCTCTGCCAGTTTTAAAATTTTGCCTGCCCAGAATATTCAGGTTTTGTTTCGCGTTCTATTTTTTGACCTAAAGTTGAATGGCACCATAAACCCATGGCCCGGAATCCAAGGAATGCACTCCTGCCTGTCCCTGACCTGGCTCGCCTACGGCACCATTGGCACCATCGCCCTGGTGCAGGTGTTGGTGGCCCAGTGGGGTTTCCCCTGGCGCGCCTCGCCGTCCGCGGGTTTCATTGTGCCGTTCTTGGCGGTGGTCAGTCTGGCGGTGGTGGCGCTTTTGGATCGGCAGGCCCGCGCCGCCAAGAGCTTGGAGCAGCGCCTGCGCGGCATTCTGGAAGCAAGTCCCGACGGCATCCTCGCCATCAATCCCCAGGGAACCATCGTTTACGCCAACCCGCAAGTCCTGGCCATGCTGGGGTATAAGGCGGAGGAAGTCGTCGGTCAACCGGTGGATCTGGTGCTGCCGGCCCAGCCGGGGTTAGGCGATGCGGGCAGTCCGCGGGAAATGTTGGGCCGTTGCAAGAACGGCCTGTTCCTCAGCTTGGAAATCCTCCTCAGCCCCGAGAGGAGCGCCGGCCAAGAGAGCCTGCGGACCTTGTTTGTCAAGGACGTGACCCAGGCCAAGCAGACCCGGGAAACGCTGCAGCAACAGGAAGCTTTTTTGCGCCTTGTGGTGTCACAAATGCCCGCCATTCTCTGGACCACCGACACCAAGCTGCAAATCACCTCGTCGATGGGCGCCGGCCTGGCCGCCCTGAACCTCGAACCCAACCAGATCATTGGCCTGACCATGCTGGAAAACCTGGGCCGGGAGAATTATGAGTCCACGCCCATTGCCGCTCATTTACGGGCCGTGCGGGGGGAATCGCTCAACTACGAGATGGAATGGAAAGGACGCTGTTTTCAGGTCCGCGTTGAGCCGCTGCGCGATCCCCCTCTCTCCCCCGAGGGGAGAGGAAAGGATGAGGGGGACATCACCGGCACCATCGGCCTTGTCCTGGATATCACCGATCGCAAACAGACGATGACGGAGCTGCAGGCGCGGGCCCGGCAACAGCAGGCCGTCGCCCAGCTCGGCCAGCGCGCCCTGGACCGCGGCGAGCCGGGGGTGTTGCTGAACGATGCGGCCCGGCTGGTGGCCGACACCCTGGGCGTCGATTTCTGCCAGCTGTACGAAGTCTTGCCCGATAAGACCGTGCGCTGGCAAGCCGGCACGGGCTGGAAACGCGGTCAATCGGAACGAGGCGACATCCTTCCCCAAGGGCAAGTCGCCTACACCCTGCAGACACAACAGCCGGTGTTGGTGGAAGATGTGGCACGGGAAGCGCGCTTTAAGGAGTCGAGCCGCCTCCGCGAGCGGGGCGTGGTCAGCGGACTGAGTGCCCTCCTGCCGGGTAAGGAAGGCTCGCACGGCGTGATCACCGTCCATACCACGGCCAAGCGACAATTCACGGAAGACGACGTTCATTTCCTCCAGGCCGTGGCCAACGTCCTGGCCGCCGCTCTGCAGCGCAAGGAAGCGGAAGATAGCCGAAATCGCCTGGTCGCCATTCTCGAAGCCACTCCGGACGTGGTCGCCATCGTCGGCGTGGATCAGGGCTTCTTGTATCTCAACCAGGCCGGACGGGAGAAATTGGGACTGGGGGCGACCGAGGACCTCCACAACCGGAATATCGCCGATTTTTACGCGGAAGCGGCACGCCAGCGGTTTGTCAACGAACAACTCTCCCAGGCGCGGACGGCGGGGGTGTGCCATGGCGAATCCCAGCTCCGCACCCGCGCCGGCCTGGAGATTCCTATTTCCCAGGTGGTCCTGGCACACCGGGCGCCGGACGGCGCCGTGGAGTTCTTCTCCATCATCGGCCGGGACATGCGCGAACGGCTGCACCTGGAAGAGCAATTTCGACAGGCTCAGAAGATGGAAGCGGTCGGCCGTCTCGCCGGCGGTGTCGCCCACGATTTCAACAACCTCTTGTGCATCATCACCGGCTACTGCGATCTGCTTCTCCAACAAACGACCGACGACGACGAGCGCCACGGCCTGGTCCAGGAAGTCAAGAAAGCAGGCGACCGCGCCGCCGCCCTCACCCGCCAGCTTCTCGCCTTCAGCCGCAAGCAGATGCTCATTCCGTGCGTGTTGAACCTGAATGCCCTGATCGCCAATACGGAGACGATGTTGCGCCGCCTCATCGGCGCGGACGTCGTTCTGGATATCTGCCTCGATCCCAGCTTGCATCCGGTGAAAGCCGACCCTGGCCAGATCGAGCAAATCCTCATGAACCTGGCCGTCAATTCCCGCGACGCCTTGCCCGAGGGCGGCAAGATCACCATCACTACCGCCAACGTCGTCCTCGACGACCATTACGCCCAGGATCACGCCGAGGTCGTCCCCGGTTCGTATGCTTTATTATCCGTCCGCGATACCGGCTGCGGCATGGATGCCAAGGTGCAAACCCACTTGTTCGAGCCGTTTTTCACGACCAAAGCCGTGGGCAAAGGGACCGGCCTGGGCCTGGCCACGGTCTACGGCATTGTCAAGCAGAGCGGCGGCCACATTGCCGTGCACAGCCAGCCGGGGCACGGCACGGTGTTCAAAATTTACTTGCCGCGCATCCACGAGACCGTGGCCGCCGCGGAAAACAAGGTCCTCGCTCCCACCCCCGCGCCGCCTCGCGGCCAGGAAACCATTCTCTTGGTCGAGGACGAGGACGGCGTCCGCCGCCTGGCCCGGCAAGCCCTCGAACAGGCCGGCTACCACGTCCTCGAAGCCAGCGACGGCCAACACGCCCTCCGCGTCTGCCGCGATTATGGCCAGCCCATCCACCTCCTGGTCAGCGACGTCGTCATGCCCCACCTGAGCGGCGGCAAGCTGGCCCAGCATATTACCACTTTACATCCGGACCTGAAGGTCCTGTTTGTGTCCGGCTATACCGACAGCGCTCTGGTGCAGCACGGGGTGGTCACCGGCGAGGTCGATTGCCTGCTCAAGCCCTTTACTCCGGAAGCCCTGACCCAGAAAGTCCGCGCAGTGCTGGATCGGGAAAAACCGGCGATCGCGGTGCGCGAGCACCGGGGCGCGATCGGGGACCAGGATAAACCTGCGCGGGAGCGCCGCCGCTTGCCGCGCCGCCCGCCGCGCGGCTCGGTCGCCGTCGAATGCCGGCCGGGGACCTACGGCTTGGGACCCAATGTGGCGGTGCAGGTACTGGACATTTCCGTGGGCGGCGTCGCCGTCCTGACGAAAACCCCGCTCCAGAAAGGCCAGGAAGTCGAGGTCGTCCTGTCGCGCAAAGGAACCACCGGCACCATCAAGCGAACCGCCGTGGTGGCCTGGGCCTTGCCGCCCGGCGACCAAGGCTACTGCAAGGCCGGCCTGGAGTTTCGCAGCCGACTCAGTTATCCCGACTTCGATACCTTTGCTGATATTCGCGGGGCCAAGAAGCAGACCCAGACCCCCGCCCGGACCTAACTCACTCACCTCCGAAATCCGAAACCCAAATCCGAAACAATTTGAATACCCAATTCCGAAACAATTCGAATACCCAAATCCGAAATTCAAATCCCCAACGCCCGGATTATTCACCACAGAGACACAGAGACCACAGAGAAATCAAGGAATGAGGTTGCGTAACGGAATCTCTGTATCTCTGTGGTTCCCTTTGGGATGAATAATCCAGGTGAGTTGTTTCGGATTGGGATAATTAAATTTCGGTGCATTTCGGATTTCGATATTTGAATTTCGGATTTGTTTCGGATTTCGATATTCGGATTTCGATTTTTTTTTCATGGGTTGCAAACACCCCGGCCGCATTGTAATCTCGAATCGTGCGGAATCCTTGATTTTGGAGAAACCATGCTGATAGCGCAGCGCTGGACCTGGACGATCTTGGCTGTCGGGTTCTGGAACGGCAACGCCAACCTTGGCCGGGGAGACGGAAAAATCCCGGCGGTCCGCATGGTGTTGCCCGAGGGCGACGGCGTCAAGTACTGGCCGCGCTGGCGCGGGCCGACCGGACAGGGGGTGGTCGAAAACGGCGGCTATCCCGACAAATGGTCCGGCACCGACAATGTCTTGTGGAAAGTCCCGGTGCCCGGCCAGGGCAACTCGTCGCCCATCATCTGGAAGAACCGCATCTTTCTGACCACCGGCTACGACAAGGGCAAACGCCGTTCTATCCTTTGCTTCGACCGCGCCGGCGGCAAGCAACTCTGGGAAGCGTTCACGCCCGAGGGCAACCCGGAATTTGTCAAGGATAAGAACGGCTGGGCTTCCGGCACGCCGACCACCGACGGCCAGCACCTCTGGGCTTACTTCGGCAACCACGGGGTTTGTTGCGTCGATTTCGACGGCAAAAAAGTCTGGAACGTCACCTTCGGCGACATGGACGCCTACCACGGCATGGCCTGTTCGCCTCTTTTGTACAAGGACATGGTCATTCTTTTCCAGGACCATCGCAGCCCGGCCGGCTCGTTCGTGACGGCCCTGGATAAACGCACTGGCCGGGAAATCTGGAAAACGCCCCGCAAGGAACGCGTCGGCTGGGGCTCGCCCATCGCCATCACCGTGGACGGCAAGGACCAGATCATCGTCAGCAGCGAGCACCGGGTTTATGCCTATGATCCGCACAGCGGCAAGGAGTTGTGGTCATGCGGGGGCAACCTTCAGGAAGTGACGCCGACGCCGGCCGTGGGCCAGGGCCTGCTCTTTTGCTGTTCCGGCCGCGCCGGCCCCACGCTGGCCATTCGCCCTGACGGCAAGGGCGACGTCACCCGGAACAAACTGGTGTGGAAAACCATCAAGGGCTCGCCCTTCATTCCCAGCCCGCTGTTGTACGGCGACTACCTGTACACGGTCAACGACATCGTCAGCGTGGTGACCTGCTTCGAGGGCAAGACCGGCAAGCCAATGTGGTCCGAGCGCTGCGGCCAGGCCGTCCAGCACGGCTTTTCGGCCTCGCCGATCGGCGTGGACGGCAAGGTCTTCTTCACCAACGACGAAGGCGAGACCTACGTCCTGGCCGCCGGCCCGAAATACGATTTGCGCCACGTCAACCGCCTGGGCGAAAAAACCCTGGCCTCGCCCGCCCTGCTCGACGGCCGCTGGTACTGGCGCACCGAGGGGCATTTGCTGTGTATTGGCAAGAAATAGGCCCGCTTGCGGTTGGCCGGACTTATCGGGCAAGTTGACCCGAAACTCAGTTTCCGGTTTTATTGGTTCGAATTTCGAATTTGTTTCGGATTTCGATATTCGAATTTCGGATTTTAGCGATGCTACTTCAATTCCACCGACCAGTAGGCGGCATCCAAAAACGACTTCCACGACTGGTACTTGCGGTGGGTCAGCTTCAGGTTCAGGAGCGGGCTGCGCTTGGGCTTATCCGGTTTCTTGACCAGGCTCATGTGGGCCTGCTTGGGAGTGCGGCCACCCTTCTTAACGTTGCATTTCACGCAGGCGCAAACGACGTTATCCCACGTGCTCTGGCCGCCCTGGCTGCGCGGGATCACGTGGTCCAGGCTCAACTCGGTGGTCGGGTACTTGCGGCCGCAATACTGGCACAGGTTATTGTCGCGGGCGAAGATATTGCGGCGGTTGAACTTCACCGTCTGCTTGGGCAGCTTGTCGTAGCCCAGAAGGCGAATGACCCGCGGCACCTGGATCTCGCTGTTGTAGGTCCGCACCCAGTCGTCGTCCTCCTGGCGAAAATGCTTGGCCCGGTATTCGGAGACCTCGCGCCAGGTGGTGAAGTTGTACGTGACGAACTGTCCCTCTTCGAGATGAATGATTTCGGCCAATTCCTTGCACAAGAGGCAAAAGGCCCGGCGCACGGAGATGATGTGCACGGCCATGAACAGCTTATTGAGAACGAGAACGCTGGCTTCGAGAGCCGAACTCGGGCTGGAAAGCATAATGCCCCCTGTGCTGAACCCACGGCCGGCGGCAGCCCCCGGCCAAACCTGCTCGCCGAAAAGACGCGCCCCGGCGAGGCCAGGTTCGTAGTTATCATAGCAATTTCCTGCGCGCATCTGCAAGCACAAGCTGGGAAAATGAGGGAAAGGCGCTGATTTTCCGGGCCTTGGCGGGGTGGGATCTTTGGAGTGCGGCGACTCGCCACCGCTTTCAAACCTCGCGTCATGTTCCCGCTTCCAGGATGATTTTCCCCGGTTCGCACATCAGTCGCGTGAGATTGGTTCTGGCCGGCAGGCCGTTTTTCAAAAGCATGCCGTCCAGGTCGGCCACCAGGGTTTCCTTGTCGAGCTTGATCCAGTCTTCCGACTTGGCAGCGTCGGCGATCAGCTTCAGGATGCCGCTTTTGAAGACGTTGCCGGGGATGCCCAGGGCGCGGAGGCTGGCCAGCCGGGCCGTCAGTCTGCCGGCCTGGATGCTCACTTCCCACAAAGTTTCGAACGACACGCTGATGAACAGGGGATAGACGCCCTTGACGTAAATGCCTTCCGGGGCCACGCGGACCTGGATGTTCTCCAGCGGCTGGTCGTCCGGCAGGTGTTTGTGCACCAGGCCGTTCAGGTCGCTTTCGGTGAGGATGATCTTGAGGGTCTGGATTTCCATGCGGGGACGTCCTTTTCCGGTTATCGTCGTAACCAACGCGGTCGCCTGCGGCTCCCCGCTAAACAATGGGGCTTTCCTCATCCTGGGGTAGGGGATTGCGGGCGAAAATCCATTCCTCGACGGGTCTGCCCTCGATCAAATGTTCCTGGACGAAGCGCGGTATCCGCTCGGGGGTCATGCCGTGATACCAGGTGCCTTCCGGGTAGACCACCATGGTGGGCCCGTGGCAACAGATGCGCAGGCAGCCGACCTTGGTGCGATAGCAGGCGTTTGGACCCGATAAAAGGCCCTTTTCTTTCAACGTCTGCTTCAGCGTTTCCCAGGCGGCCAGGCCCATCTCGGGGGTGCAGCAGCTCGGGCCGGTGCACAGAAAGACGTGGCGGTGATAGCCGCCGATGCCGTGTTTAGCCACCGCCGCCTGGAGGTCGTCGTTCATATCGGCCATGAGGGTCTCCGGGTTTGCAGCCCGTGGGTATTCTACCAGCGCTGGGGCTTATTTATTCGTCATCATTTTGACCAGTCCACGGCGATCGGCTGACACGTGCTGGCGCGGTACTTCTGCTCGGCAATTTTCTCAACCAGGACGGTTGCTTTCATCTTGTGTCCTCCCTATCCGGGGTTATTGCAGGATGGCGTGCTTAAGGGCTGCCGCCTGGAGGTCGTCGTTCATATCGGCCATGAGGGTCTCCGGGGTTCGCAGGATGAGGATATTCTACCACCGCGGGAGATTGGGCAAAAGCCGGAACGAACGAGCCGCCGGGTTCATCCCGGCGGTGCCTGGCCAGGCGAATCTGCCGCACGATTTCCGCGTAGCCCAGGACCGAGGCGGTGAACAGGGCGATGCACAACCACGTTAGCGGGCCCAGCGGGGCCACCTCGAACACCTCGCCGCCGAACGTCACGATGACAATCTGCACCGCCACGATGATGCCGACGATGCCGAGGAACACCGGATTCTTGAACAGGCCGGCAAACCCGCTCACCTCGGGCGTCAGCGTGCGGCAGTTGATTTCGTTCCAGACCTGGAAGAACACGTAAATCGAGAAAAACAGGGCCACTTGCCAGTAGGTCAATTCCGGGAAGGATTTGGATCGTGGCCCCGCATCCGACAGCCAGCTAAACCATTCGTATTTCAGAGCCAGGAGCAGAAGCATCATGACGACCACGAAAAATGCGGCCGTAGTGAAGATGGTCACATTCATGGACGGCGTCAGGATGTTGTCGTCGCGGCGCTTGGGTTTCTGTTTCATCAGCCCCGGCCGCGGCGGCTCCGAACACAGCGCGATCGACGCGAACGTGTCCATGATCACGTTGATCCATAAAAGCTGCAAGATCGTGAACGGCGGCTTGACCCCGAAAAATGGGCCGAGAAACGCGATCACCAGGGCGCTGACGTTGATGGTGAGCTGGAACTGGATGAAGCGCTGGATGTTTTCGTACAGCGACCGGCCCCAGTGGACCGCCTTGACGATGGTGGAAAAAGCGTCGTCTAAGAGGACGATCTTGCTGGCTTCCTTGGCGACCTCGGTGCCGGCCTTGCCCATGGACAGGCCGACGTCGGCTTTTTTCAGGGCCGGCGCGTCGTTGGTGCCGTCGCCGGTGACGGCCACCACCTCGCCCTGTTCCTGAAGAAGTTTGACCATGCGGAACTTGTCCAGCGGCCGGGCTCGCGCCAGGATGCGCAGCCGCGGCAGGTTTTCCTTCACCTGTTCGTCGCCCATCTGGTTGAATTCCTGGCTGGTCAAGACCAGGGCGTCGGGCCGGTCGAGAAGTCCGATCTCGGCGCCGATGGCGCGGGCGGTCTCGATGTTGTCGCCGGTGATCATCTTGACCTCGATGCCGGCGACTGTGCACTGGGCGACGGCGTCCTTGACGTCGTGGCGCAGCGGATCGCGGATGGCCACGAAGCCGACGAACACCAGCTCCGATTCGATGCGCTCACGGGCAGTGTGCAGGCTGTCCTCGTCGGCGGGATGATTGGCGGGCAAAAAGCCGTAGCCGAAAGCCAGGGTGCGCATGGCTTTTACCGCCGCCTGGCGGAGCTGTTCCTTGATCTGGTCGCGATTCTGGCCAGTCAGAGGCGCCAGCGTGCCGTCGGCGGTCTGGTAATGCCGGCACTGGTCCAACAGCCACTCCGGAGCGCCTTTGACCAGGGCCACGAGATCCTTGCCGTGGCGAATGACTGTGGTCATGCGCTTGCGCTCGGAGGAAAAGTGAATCTGATAGAGGGGCTCGAATTGCAAGCGCAGCTTTTGATAATCCAAATGCGCTTCATGCAGCCACTGGAGCAAGGCGCCTTCCGTGGAGTTGCCGACCGGCACCAAAGCGCCTTCCTTTTCCTCCAGGTTGGCGGTCGAATTGGCGGCGGCGTTGAGAGCGAGCCAGTCGATGGGCTTGCCGTCGCGCGGCCAGGGACGGTCGCGCTCGGGCACGGGCCAGGCGGCCTGGCCGCGATCGAAGGTCTGCCCGTCCCAGCACAGGCGGACGACCTGCATTTTGTTCTGCGTCAAGGTGCCGGTCTTGTCGGAGCAGATGACGGTGGCCGAGCCGATGGTCTCGCAGGCGACGAGCTGGCGGACCAGCGAGTTGGCCCGCGTCATCTTGCGCATGGCCAGGGCCAGCGACACGGTCACGCTCATCGGCAGACCCTCCGGCACGGCCACGACGATGATGATGACCATGTACATGAAGTAGCTGAGCAGGTTGGCGCCGCTGACAAGGAGAACAGCGCCGAAATCGTCCTGGGCACCAGGCCATCGGACGTCTCTCACGGCAAGGCCGCGAACCAGAAGGGCGAGGAAAATCGCCGCCGCCGCCACGTAGCCGACCTTGCTGATCAGGCCGGCCAGCTTTTCCAGCTTGTGCTGCAGCGGCGTCAATTCCTTGGAGACCGTCAGCTTGCGCTTGATCCGTTTCTGCTCGGTTTCCGTCGCTGCCGTTTCCTCTTCCTCTTCCTCCTCGGCGGACAGGCGGCGGGCGATCTGGCCGAGGTAGGTGGCATCGCCGACCTCGGCGACGACCATCTCGCCGATGCCGTCCACGACCTGGGTGCCGCGATACAGGCAGCCGGCTTGCTCGGGGCCGTCGGCGGTGTCATCGGGGCGGGCCTGTTTGCGGACCGGCTCGGATTCGCCGGTCATCAGCGACTGGTCGATGTACAGCTCGTTGGCCTTGACGAGCCGGCCGTCGGCAGGGATTTCATCGCCCATTTCCAGGACCACCACGTCGCCAACCACGACGTCTTCCAGGGGCAGGGTGTGGAATTCGCCGCCGCGCAGCACTTTCACGCGCAGCGATTCCTTCTGGGCGTTGAGAATTTCGAACTCGCGGTCGCTCTTGTATTCACTGTAGAAGGCCACGCCGGTAGCCAGGATGACGGCAATCATCACCGCCAGGCCTTCGACCAACTCCTTGGGATGGCCGGAAAACAGGCCGAGGAAGAAGATGACCACCGCCGACAGGAATAACAGGGACGGTATCCATTGCGGCAAACGTAGCACGTACCCGCCGGCCACGACGACCACCACCAGCCCCAAGGCCACGCTGCCGACGATGTACGCCCCGGCATTGAACAGGCCCACCACCATCGACAACAAGGCCGCCGCCAGGAGAATCTTGATGATCGGCTCGTCGAACTTGGCCAGGAACTTTTTCCACAACGGCTCGCGCGGCAACGGCGTGAGGTGGTTGCGGCCGAACTGCTGCCGGCTGCGCTCTACCGCCTCAGCGGATAAACCGGTCTCCGGCGACGTGCCGAGTTCCTGAATGACCTGATTCAAGGCACGCATGGCTTCTTCTTTCATGCGGGAGCGAAGCGAGTGATTCCGGGCACGCAATCGAAATCGGCGTCATGACTGGCCAAGGCGTTCAAGCCTTGGTCTCGCATGGACTTCTCGGCACACCGTCATGAACCGGAACCTTGCTTCGGCTGCCTTGCTTGGAGCACGTAATCCTGCTCGGCTTTCTTGACCCACCGCGTCGTCTTTTTCATAGAGGACCTTTCCCTGGGACACAATCGTGGTGCCGATGCTTTTTCCGGATTTGCCGAATATATCGATTCCTCCTGTTTCATCGACCGGAAAGCGACTCGCACTACGGCATCGCGGCGGCTTTGGCGGCAGGTGGTCGGGCACGCCATCCGGCACAAGTCGCCGCATCGCAAGACCGAGGACATCCTATGAAAGTGCTCGGGGTCAAAGAAGCCAAACTCAGTGAACGTCTGCGAGCTGCGCGGCGGGACCGCGTCGTCATCACGCGCCAGGGGAAACCCGTCGCGCTCATTGTCGGTGTCGAAGGCATGGACCTCGAACAGCTGGCGCTAGTAGTACCGTGAATCCAAATTGGGATGGTACGGGAGGGCGAATTTTGGCAAGATTACCCTGGTTTTCCATCTTATCGTCTGACACGGAGGTTTTACTCATGCCAGGATCGGCAGCCAAGGTACTCACTACCGAACGTCAGCAAGAGATTCTCCAGGATGATCTCGTGACGAGCCGCACCACGCCGGTGCGCTTGGTCCAGCGTGCTACCATTGTGGTGCGAGCGTTCGCCGGCATCGATAACGCCGACATCGCTCCAGAGATCGGTCTTGGACCCGATGCGGTCGGGGCCATGCGAAACCTTTTCCCTGATTTTGTTGCCATCTAGTCACGCCTCGCTTTCCAAAGGAAGCGCAAAATTAACTCAGCACCGGCAACCGCACGCGGCCGTTTTCCTCCGGCTCGGGGGTGGTTCCGGCCGCGGTAATCCGCGGCGCGCCGGCTTGCAGCGTCCCCTTGGCCGCTTCTTCCTTCTCCCACAAATCAATTTCTTCCATCAGGGCATCGACCATCTCGCTTTCCAGGACGTGGCGGACGATTTCGCCGCGCTTGAAGATGACGCCCTTGCCCTTGCCGGCGGCGATGCCGAGGTCGGCCTCGCGGGCCTCGCCCGGACCGTTGACGATACAGCCCAGGACGCTGATCTTGACCGCGGTCGTGCGGCCGCCCAGACGGCGTTTCAAGTCGCTCATCAGGTCTTCCAGGTTGATCTCGATCCGGCCGCACGTCGGGCAGGCGATCAGCTCGGGCTTGCGCACGCGCCGCTGCGTGGCTTGCAGGATGTCGAACGCCGCCTGGATTTCGACTTCTTTCGGCGCCAGCAGGCTGACGCGGATGGTGTCGCCGATGCCGTCCAGGAGGATAGGCGCCAGCCCGGCGGCGGACTTGGTGATCGCGTAGGGCGGTTGTCCCGCCTCGGTGATGCCGATGTGCGTGGGATAATTGGCCTGTTGGGCATAGAGCCGGTACGACGCGATGGCCGTGACGATGTCGCTGGATTTGAGCGACACGATGAGATCGTGATAGCCCTCGGATTCGGCGATCTCGATGTAGCGCAGGGCGCTTTCGACCATGGCCGGCGGGCAGGGGAAGCCGTGCTTCTCGACCAGCTCGCGCTCCAGGCTGCCGGCGTTGACGCCGATGCGCATGGGCAGGCCCTTGGCCTTGGCCTTGCGAATGACCTGGCGATAGCGGTCGTAGCCGCCGATGTTGCCCGGATTGATGCGAATCTTGTCGATGGGGTGATCGAGTGCGGCCAGGGCCATCTTGTAATCGAAATGGATGTCACAGATGAGGGGGACATGAATGCGTTTCTTGATCTCGCCCAGGACGGCGGCGTCGGACGGCTTGGGCACCGTGACGCGGGCGATCTCGCAGCCCGCTTCCTCCATGCGGCGGATTTCGGCGACCGTGGCCTCCAGGTCGCGCGTGTACGTGGTGGTCATCGACTGCACCCAGATGGGATGGTCGCCGCCGACGACCAGGCTGCCGACGCCGACTTCGCGGGTCTTGTGGCGGGTGAAGGTGTGCTGGTAGGCCATGCCGTCCTCCGAATAGGTAAAGTCCCTCGAGCCCGCAGCGCCAGCAAGGGGAGCTTGGGCTGTCCTCATCCTAGTTTGCCGGCCGGTGAGGCGTCAAGGCAAAGAGGCGGTGCTCGATCACATGATCTCAGTTCCCATCGATCCAGCGGAACTGCATTGCCGGCTCCAATAACGGTATTGCGCCGCGCCTAA
>CAZFGM010000018.1:0-22364 GCA_964518515.1 uncultured Alcaligenaceae bacterium
GCGCCGATCTCGATCCCGACGTGCTTTATTCCCTCGTGACGGGCAGGGCTCTTCCTGCATACGAAGCAACGGCCAAGGCGGAGTAACGACCGCCATTGAAAACCCCACCGCCGTTGCAAACGCAATTCCCCTGCCCCGCGTTGACGCACCTTTCCCGCTCCCTTTACAATGATGAGGACGGGGAAATGATCCTTCCGTTAATCTCAGGCACACCATGGCGGAAACCGGCCAGGGCGGCAAACGCAGCTTGCGGATCGGCAAGTATGAGGTCCTCAGCCATATCGCCACGGGCGGCATGGGGGCGGTCTACAAGGCCGTGGACCCGGACCTGGGCCGTGAAGTGGCCTTGAAAGTCCTGTCGCCCGAGATTGCCCACAAGCCGAACATGGTCGAGCGCTTTCGCCGCGAGGCCCGCAGCGCCGCCAAGCTGCGCCATGAAAACATCGTGGCCATCTACGAGGTCGGCGAGGCCGCCGGCACCCACTTTATCGCCCTCGAATTCGTCGAAGGCATCGACCTGCACGAATACATCACCAGCCGGCAGCGGCTCGAGCCGGAAGAGGCCCGGCAATTGCTGCTGCAGGCCGCCCGCGCCCTGGACCACGCCGCTGGGCAGGGCATCGTCCACCGCGATATAAAGCCGTCCAATTTCCTGCTCACGGAAAAAGACGGCAAGCCGCTCCTCAAGCTCACCGACCTGGGGCTGGCCCGGCAAACCCGCGAGGACGAAGCTCGCCTGACCAAGGTCCACACCACCGTCGGCACCGTCGATTACATGTCGCCCGAACAGGCCAAGGACAGCGCTTCGGCCGACATCCGCAGCGACATTTATTCGCTGGGCTGCACCTTCTATCACATGCTTTCCGGCAATGCCCCCTTCCCCGAGGGCAGCATCTACGAGCGGATTTACAAGCACGTCGAGGTCGATCCGCCCGACATTCGCACCCTCAATCCGGACGTGCCGGACGAATACGTGGTGATCTTGAAGAAGATGCTGGCGAAGAAGCCGGAAAACCGCTACCAGACGCCGCGCGAGCTCCTCAACGACCTGGAGCATCCGGAAAACATCAATTTACTCTCTCCTCTTGAGGGAGAAGAACGGGGTGCGGCGCCGGCCCAGCCGGCGCGGCGCGTTCGCGAGGCCGGCGCGGTTGAAAAAACCGCGGTCGTCGCCAAGAAAAAGCCGGTCGGGGAAAGCGAAAAAACCACCGTCATCGCCAAGAAAAAGACCGACGCCGAGGCGGAAAAAACTCCCAAGAAAAAGAAGGGCCGCGGCCGCTCGTCCGGAATTATCTCGGTTTCTCCCCTGAAAAAATACCAGGGATTGATCTGGGCCGGCGGCGCCCTGCTCCTGGGCGTTATCGCCTTGATAGTCTGGTGGAATGTTCGGGACGGCAAGCCGGAGGTCGAACCGGCGCCGATCACCAAGGGGAAACCGAAACCGGAGCCTCCCAAAGAAAACCCCAAGGAGAAGATTGAACCGAAACCGGATTCCTCCGCGGGCAAGATGGGCCCGCTGCTGCCGGCTTCCTTGTGCCCGGAACCGCCGGATCGGGAAGCGCTGTGGGCCAAGTTTGTCCATCCGCTGGAGCCGTTTCCCGAAGCGGACGCCAAGGCCGTGATTTTGCGCGTCAACCGGAGTGCGGTTACCAACTCCACGACTTTTCAAACGCTTGGGGAGGCGCTGGGCCAGGCCCCTGCGGACCGCCTCACGGTAATCGAAATCCACGACAACGGCCCGCTGTGGGAACCCTCCTTGCCTGAGTTGACCGGACGCCGTCTGTGGTTGCGCCCGGGTCCGGGCTATCGGCCCTTGCTCGTCTGGGATGTTGACGTTCCGGCGGGGAAAAAAGCCTCGCCGGACCGGTTCCTGTCCCTGAGTCAGGGCGACCTGGTCCTGGAAGACCTGGATGTGGTGGTGCAATGGCACGACGTGCGGGCGAAGGTGCCGGCCTGCTGGTTCGCGGTCAAGGGTAACGTCTTCGCCCGCGGCTGCACGTTTTCCACGGCCGGTATGCATCCCCACGGCATTGACGTGGTCCGCGTGGCGCCGGCCAACCCGGGCGTTTCCGCCAAGTGCTGGCTGAGCCGCTGCTATGCCCGCGGCGCTCAACAGACCCTGGTTCGCGCGTCGGGCAAGGCCGACGTTTTACTGGAAAGCTGCCTGGGTGTGAGCGGCGAAGCGCCTCTTCTGGCGGCCCGCCCGGGCGAGAATGAAACCCTGACCCTGCGTCTGGTCCGTTCCACTTTCCTGGCCGGGAAAACGGTGGTGCTGGCCCAGCCGGCGCCGGTGCGGACCGCGCGGGTGGCGTGCTGGACCTGGGACACCCTTCTGGCCCGACACGACACGCGGTCGGACGGCGCCCTGATCAAGCTGGCGAACGGCATTTCCCTCGACCAGTTCAAGTGGCAGGCGGTTAACTGCGTCTATGCGGGCTGGAACAACCTGTTAGCGGGCGAAAAGGTTTTTTCCGGCCGCGACCTCAAAACCTGGCGGGAGCAGTGGAATTATTACGACGGCGACAAGGATGTCGAGGAAACCTGGCCGAAAACGCCAATTTTCGATCCCGAAGAAATGCCGGCGGCCGACTTCGAAAACCCCCCGTTCGCTTACGGGGCCACCTCGGCCAGCGGCCTGCTGGGGTGCGTCGTCGGCGTCTTGCCGGAGGCGCCCCAGCGCTGGCTGCGCCGCACCTACCAACGCTATCCCGTGAAAGCGCCGGAGCTGTTGACCGACGCCGACGAGCCGGAGATTCCCCGCGCGGGGGACGGGTTTTATGCCGGCGAGGTCGTCGATCTGGCCAAAGACGATCTGGGCCAGGTATTGCAGACGCGCTTGCAAACGCTCAAACCGGCCGCCACCGTGGTGATGCACCTGGTGGGCACGGGAGACCGGCCGATCAGCCCGGTGCTCGTCAAGGGCATCGAGCGGCTGGTGCTGTACGTGAAACCGCCGGCCAAGGAAAAGGTCGCGCCCTTGACCTTGGTGCCGGACCCCGCCGGCGCCGCCGACCGGGAAGCGCTGTTCGATGTTCAGGACGGCAGCCTCGATGTCATCGGCGCCCGCGTTGTTTTTAAAAACACCCGCTTTGTTCCCAAGTTCATGTTTCGGGTCCAGGAAGGCAACTTGCGGCTGGCGAAATGCACTTTGGAAGGTCCCATGACCCAGGCCCCCGACCATTATGGAGGCTTGATACATTGCCTGGGCGGCGGCCGCAAAAATCCAAGCGTGTCGGGGAACGAATCCATTCTCCTCTCCGGGAATAATCTGCTGACCGCTCAGGGCGGCAAGGCCCACGTGCGTTTCAAGCAGTGCGTCCTGTTAGGTGCCCACGACGGCTTTCATATTCATCTCGACGCGCCCGAAGCCGGCCAGCTTCCTTTTTATGGCCTGTTGGAAAACAATACCATCGCCTGCCGCCGCCATCTGGTGCACCTCGACGATTTGGTCAAGGAGGCGGCCGGCCGGGAACCGGTCCTCTGGCAAACGACGAGCAACCTGTTCCTGGACCCGTTTGGCGACGCCGGCCGGCAGTCCGCCTTGCTGCGCTGCCCGCCGCACCTGCTGGCCCGCGGCCAACTGCTCTGGCAAGGCCAGAACAACGGCTTCGACCACAAACGCCTGGCCGCCTACGCCCGGTTCCTGCCGGGAGGTTCCGAGGTTTCCTCCCTGCCGACCTGGCAGCGCCTGTGGGGCTTGCCAAACGAGCATAAGCCGTTTTTGGTGGACTTGCCGACAACGGATAAATTCACCGTCAAGATGGATGCCCCCAAGCTCGACCGCCTGGCCTTGCCGCCGCAGCTTAAGGCGGCTCCGGGAGAATCCCTGCCGGGGGCCAACCTGGTCGTGTTGAAGATTTTGAAAAAGAAATAAAGGCGTCGTCCATGGCAAGCCCCTCAGAACGGTTTTGCCGCCAAGAAAGCGCCAAGGGTTCAGTAGATAAAAAAGCAAGAGGTGCGTATATCTTGTTGACCCAATGAAAAAGTGCTATTCTTACTTGACAAGCGTGCTGGGCGCTATTCAGCTGTAGTTTGAACTAGCGTTCAGTGTCATGTAGAGCCGTTTGGCGAACGGTTCGCCGAGGCTTTTGTCCTTCTAGTGGAGGGGAAGGAACATGGCTGCTACGACTCAAAAATCAGTTTCCGAAGCACTTCATCTGAATTTCCAGTCCGTGCAACAGGTGGTGGTCACTGGCAACGATGGTGACAGATGGGTCACTACGGTAAGAGAGGCTGCGCAAGCGTGCAGAAGCGCATTGGATCAAGAAGCGTGGCAACACGAATTTGAGGGGTTCTTGGGAAAAATTCATCAATGGGCAACCCAGCACGCGCAAGATGTCTCAGCGGCTTTTGTCGGAGTCAGTTCAGAGGGCCTGACGGGGGTTATCGTCACGAAAGGGCAGGAGTACCGGCAAGACCTAGATGATGCGATAACCGCTCTTGACATCGAACTTGCCAAAAACTTTCCCAGCTGCCGAGCGGACGTGCTTCAATCCCCAGAAGGGGAGCCGGAAACCAGAATTCCCTACATCTCCTTGGAGCGTGCGGTACAGGTTTATGGGAACAAAAACTGACCACAAAGAAAAAGCTGAGCATAACCAGAAATTTTTGGATTGCATCGACCCGATCAAGTATGCGGATTGGGTTGTTACCGTGGGCTTCTACAAGGCGTTGCACCTTGTCGAAATGATTTTTGCCCAAAAGGGAAAACATAGCGACAATCATCGGGATAGGCACGATACCCTGAAGAGGTCCTTTCAGGACATTTGGCGCGAATACCGTCCCCTTTACACCCTGTCACGCCGCGCCCGATACAAGGTCAGCAGCATTTCCAAAGAACTAATGGTTTACGCGATTTCTCGACTTTCCAGGGTGGAAGCCCTTACCAAAGCACTTTCCAAATGAATTTCAGCCCCTTGACTGGGATTCTAACAAAGTCGCACTACCACAGTGAGTAATGGCAAAAGCCTCGGTCTCAAAATAGTTTTGAGATTTTGATTCGCCAACGGCAAGTAGATTAACTCCTGCCGCTACAAGGATAATGCCAGGAACAACGGACAAAAAATGCGTTTCGCGCTGTTAGGCGATCATCCCGACGGCCTGGCCATGGCCCGGGCCCTGGTGGAAACCGGCCGGCACGAGCTGGCGACCTATGCCGGCTCGCCGGTGGGAGTGGAATATCTGCGCCGCTGGAACCTGACGCCGCAGCGCCACGTCGACCTGGAAGAAAACCTGGCGGACCCCACTATTGCCGCCGTGATTGTCGCCGGCAGTCCGGGCAATCGGCCCGCCCTCTTGCGCCGGGCCCTGCAATCCGAACGCCATGTCCTGTGCGTGCATCCGCCGGACCAGCGGCCGGACATCGCCTACGAAGCGGCCATGATCCAGGCCGAAACCCGCGTGCTGCTTTTTCCCTTGCTCCCGGAAACACTCCATCCCGCGGTCCGGAGACTGGCGGAAACCAGGGGAGCGCGGAGCGCGGAGCGCGACGAGTGGAAGGTTGAGAAAGGAGAGTGGAGAGTGAAGAAAAAAGAGTGGAGCGCGAAGGAGCTTCAGCCCTCCACCCTCCACCCTCCACTCTCCACTCTCCACCCCTCCCTTCCACCGCTTCTGGAAACCCGTCTGGTGGAAGTGGAACGCTGGTCCACCGAGCAGGTACTTGTGGATGCCGAGGAGGCGGGCCATTCCCCCGGTTTTCCCGGGTGGGACGTGTTGCGTTTTTTGGGAGGAGAAATCGCCGAAGTGTCGGCCCTGGCCGGCCGGGAGGAAGTAGTCCCGAATGAACCGATTCTGCTGACGGGCCGATTCGAGGCGGGCGGTATGTTCCAGGTATCGCTGTTGCCCCGGCAGGCGGCGGATCGCTGGCGGCTGGCGGTGGTCACCGCGCACGGCCGCGCCGAGCTGGTGTTTGCCGAGGGTTGGCCGGGGCCGGCCCGTCTGACTTACCTTGATGCCACCGGCAGCGCCCAAACCGAGACCTATCCAGCCTGGAACCCCTGGGCCGCCCTGGTCGAAGCGTTCGAAGAAGCCCTGGCCCTTTCTCGGAAAACGGCATCCGTATTCCCCCCTGGGAAGGAAACCGCCGTCACGGCCCGGCCCCTCGCCGATGGGGGGCAGGCATTCATGCCGCCCGGCAGACAGGAATGTCTGCCCCAACCCACCTGGCAGGACGCCATTCGCTGCCTGGAGCTGGACGACGCGGCCCGGCGCAGCGTTGCGCGGCGGCGTGCCAGCACCCTGGAATATCAAGAAGCCACGGAAGAAGCCAGCTTCAAAGGCACCATGACCCTGGCCGGCTGCAGCCTGTTGTGGCTCAGCCTCGTGCTGCTGATTCTGTCGGTATGGATCCCCTGGCTGGGCTGGCTGATCGCTCCCGTCTTCGCGGTTTTCCTGGCCCTGCAATTCTTGCGCTGGGTGGTACCACCCGGTCCTGGGAAAAAAACGGCACCAGAACAACGCGTGGAATCTGTTTGACCATATCCCCGGTGTTTGCGTTTCGCGCGCGCGACATTGTCCGAACGCGAAACGCAAGCACCCGATTCTCTGGCCCTGCAACTGCCGCCGCGGCTGGCAGGTTTGCCCGCCGCGGCGGTTTGTGCGCGCGCGGGACGGTCGCCCCAGGACGGGGGCCGGCGAAAACTTGTCCGCCGTTCAAATCTGAAATTCTGTCCGCCCGGCGGCATGAAATGGATTGGAAGGGTGAAGCGGTCGGGAATCGGCCCTTCGATACACGTGTTGGCTCCGGAAGGACGTGGCCTTCCGGCCAAAAATTCAAACCCCCGAGAGGGGAGAAATCATAAGGAGTTTCTCATGAAAACGCTGCTGTGCACGGGTCTGGGACTTGCCCTGGCCCTGGCTTTTGTCGACAGCGCTTCGGCGCAACCCAAAATTGACCCCAAAATCGTCAAGCGTCTGTTTCCGTTTCCCTTGAAAGCTGACCTGGCGGTTACCAAGGTCACGACCTGCAAGCCCTACCGGGTCTACGTCACCGTCCAGAATAAAGGGTTGTTGCACACCAGGCCCAACCTGGTGCAGCTAAAAGTCTACACCCCGACCGGCCCTTACCTCAGCAACGTCCTGAAGCTCACGCTTTATGCCAAGATTCCGTCCCTGGCGCCGGGCCAAAGCACGACGGTCTTCTTCAACACCTCCCCAGTGAAACTGACGGGCGGCGTTCGCCTGGATGCCTTGGTCGATCCGTTCAACGCCTTGGCCGAGACCAATGAGGTCAACAACAAGAAGGTGACGATTATTCCCTGGTTTGGCTTCTAACCACGGCGGGGATGAACCCCGCCGCTCGTAAGCGACCCACCTTCCTTGGTCCCGCCGCGGCGTGCCGGTTTCGACCGGCGCGTCGCGGCTTTTGTTTACTTTAGCGCTCGCAGGTCTGTTCCGAGCGCTAAACGCAAGCAAGAAAAGACCTCATTTCACCGTCACCTTCGGCGGCGCCGTGAAGGCGGCGCTCAACGCCTGCACCTGCTCGACCGTCATTTCCCCTTCTTGCAACCAGAGGCGATAGGTGAGCACGAGCGGCCGGTCTGCGGTGATCTCGCGCTCGAAGTAGCAGCCGAAACGGCCGTAGTCGCGCTCGCTGTGCCGGCTGTCGCGCGGATTGTTCGGATGATCGAGATAGCAGACGGTGTAGCGTTTGCCGTCGAGCACGAAGCTCATGGCATACCACGGCAAATGGACCATCGTTTTGTCGGCGGGCCAGTTGCGGGTGGCGCCGAGCTCGCCTTTGCCGTCGGGACGCAGGTAGTAGGTCTGCTTGGCGGTCTTGGCGGCGACGTCGTTGTGGGCGCGGAACTGGAAGCCGGCGTGCTGCGGATCGCCGTCGAGTTTGACCGTGCCGCGGGCGGCTTTCAACCGCGAGGCGAATTCGACCAGGGTGCCGCCCGGCACTTTGTATACCGTCAGCTCGCGCTCTTCCTTGACGATGACTTCCTTGCCGGCGCCGTGCCAATCGACGGCGACGCGGTGCCGGCCGAGGAGGTAATTCGCCTCTATTTTCAAGAAGCCTTGGTGCGATTGATGATCGTCCTTCTGGCAATGCCAGGTGTCGGCCTTTTTCTTACCGCCGGCGTAAAAGGTCTTGCTGAAGCCCATCTGAATGCCGCGGTGGTGGGGATAGAGGAGTTTCTTGGGGTCGGTCACGCCCGCGCTGGTATGTCCGCCGTTGGTGACCAGGCGTTTGCCGGCCGGATCGAACAGATGGTGGAAGACCTTGTAGGTTTGATTGCGAACCGCGGCGCTGGAATCATCATAGGCCTTGTACATGTAGCGCAGCACCGGTGCCTTGCCGAACATCAGATCGGCATGTTGGCCCTTGGCATCTTTCCAGTTGAATTGAGGAATGTAGATGTCGGGAAGGCGCAGGAGCTTGAACTCCAAAGTGATGGCAGCACCGGCGGCCAGATTATCTTTCTCGGTCAAAACCAGGTGCAGATCGCGGCGGACTCCTTTTTCCCTTGTGGCCTTAATATGTTCGGTAAACAAACCCGGAGCCGTGAGTTGTCCCCACACGTTCCCCTTGCCGGCCGGCGCGAACACCATGTCCCAGGTTGCCATCTCCGCCGGCAAGGTCAACGGCATACACACCGGCGTCGGGGCCGTGATAGCCTTGTTGATCTGAAGGGTCACCGTGAAGCTTTTTTCCTGGGCTTCGGTCGGTTCCTGAAAAAGGGCCAAAAAAACCAGCACACCTGCGGACAATCGTTGCATGAGGCACCTCGCGGCCATTGAACTACTTTTTTTATTCTCGCAAGTGTTCAGCATACTGTCGAATCTTTTTCACGCCGCCAAGGAAGCCGGCCCGACCATTAGGAAACGCAATGAGTTTACCTTGGTTTGGAGTCTTTTTCTTCGAGCCACGATGCCGCGTGCGCGAACCGCCAAGCGAGCTTCCACGACGCAACCAAAATGGGCTTTGGTTTTCCAAGACTTATTCTCGCAATTGATCAGCATGCTGTCGAATCTTTTTCAACGATCAGCAGGCTGTTGGATCATTTTCCCGGCGGCGGAACGGTTAATCGACATTGCGGTTTTCCCTGCAAACGATTACTTCTACGCTGAAACATAACCAAGTTTTCGGAAACCATTCGCTGTCGCTCCGGCCTGTAGCCATCTAAGAGGTTCCTCGGCCTGGCTGACTGGATTGACCCAGCAAACGTCCCGCACAGGGGCCACGGAGCCGGCAACCTCCTGGAAATGCCGACGAACGGTGTCATCCAGGGCGATGACCCGCATTCCCTGGGCTCGTGCCGCTTCAATCAAATGAGCATCCTTGAGCATCGCGCCTTTTTGCTTTTCGTGGGTGAACGGTTACCTTTTCTCTAGCAACTTTTTTTTGTGAACGTACAATGTGGGGCATTCCTGACCTTTTTTCGGGAGAAGCCCCATGGACGCGATTTCCTCTCTCCCCACCCCCATTCCTCCTGCCCCGGTCGAAAACAAAGCCCCGCCAAGTTCGTCCCCGGTGGCCCCGGAGCCGACGCTGCCCTGGTCGCGGTCGGCGCAGTGGACGGTGGCCGTGCTCCTGGGGGTGGTGCTGCTGCTCTTTGGACGCCAGCTGTTGAGGGGCGGCGGTCAGGCCAGCCAGCACGAGCCGGCCGGCCTTGTGGACGTGAACAGTGCCTCGCGAGCGGACCTGGTGCAAGTGCCCGGTATCGGTCCGGCTCTGGCGGACCGCATTTTGGCTTACCGCCAAGCCCATGGGCCTTTCCCCAGCATCGAAGCCCTGGAAAAAGTCCGCGGCCTTGGACCGCGCACCCTGGCCCGGTTGCGACCTTTTCTCGTGGCGGAAACGGTGAAACCCCCGGTCCCCAATTCGCCTCCCGTGGTTCGAGTTTCGACTCCTCCCCCACAAGATTCCTTCCCCCGCAATACTCGCGGCAAGAAGGAAGAGAAACTGGCGGGGCAGACCATCAACATTAATGAAGCCGACGTGACGGAGTTGAAAAGACTGCCCGGCATCGGCCCCACTCTATCGCAGCGCATTGTGGACGAGCGGGCCCGCAGGCCGTTTGCCTCAGCGAATGAATTGCGTCGCGTAAAAGGAATCGGGCCCAAAACCCTGGAGAAACTGCGGCCGTTTGTGACGGTGGGTAAGTAGCCGTTTACGTTTAGCGCTCGCAGAATCTTTGCAAGAGGAATATTCTTCTTGCAAGCATTCTGCGAGCGCTAAACGTAAACGGGCTCGATTAACTCCGGGATTTGCCGCTGGGTGTTTTGCCAACTTCCCCAGGGGCCGCGCCAGCAATCAAGATCCGGCTCGACTGCATCGTATACGGCGCTGACCATGCCCTGCTTCCGCCAATAGGCGGCGACTTCGGGTGTCAAACCAGTATCCAGCGTGCTGACGATTTTTCCCGCGAAATCACGGAAAGCCGCTTCGCAGGCCTGGCGGCTGGGCCGCATGCCGTAGCCGCGCGGATGCACTGCCGTCAGCAAGTAGGGCACTTCGATGCCCCAGGCCTCTAGCCGCGGCAGCAAGGCGGCGGCGTTGCTGGTGGCCAGGCCCGGCTCGGCGCCGAAGCCGTGACGAATCTTTCGCACCGCCTTTTCCAGGGCCTGGCCGTGATCCATCGCCAGAAGCAAATCGGTAATCTGCGGATGAAGAAACACAACCGGCGGCCGGGCTTTGCGGAAATTGGCCATCTCCAGTTCCAGCAGCAACCCGAGCAAGGTGGGGAAGTCTTTGCGAAAAACACCGCGGAAGTTCCACAGCCCCTGAATGCCCAGGCGGAACCACGATAGCGGGTTCATGCGTTTCAGCCGCCGCCAGCCGGCGCCGAACATGCCGTAATCGGTAGCCTCGCGGACATACCCGGCCACGTGGGGCACCAGGGCGCACACATCCCAGGTGCGGCCCCGGCCATTCGCGCGCAGCACGTCCCACAACCACGATCCGCCTTCGGTCAGCAGTGTGCCGCGACTATTCGTTTCATCCAGAAACTCACCAAATCCGCGCCGCGCCTCGGGGCCAATCCGGCTGGTGCCGACCAGGCGTTGCGGTAGGCGAAAGCTCATTGCATGTCTCCCTTCAGCTCGATCCGCTGGCCGTGTGACCGATAGATGGCGTCGATGGCGCGTTGCACGGCCAAGCCTTCCTCCCAGGTCACGTGAGCCGGCCGGCGCTCCTGGCACGACGCAATGAAATCCTCATCCTCACAGTAGTAACCTTCGCCGCCGTAACCGGGACTGAGATTAAATGCCGAGCGTTCGAATTCCCAGCGTGGCATCTCGTGGACCCCGGATTCGAATCTGGCGGCTGCGCGACGCAGATCCAGGCGGATACCTTCCTGGGTCACTTCCAGCCTGCCGTTGTCTCCCTGAATCGTGACGGTGCTGGTCTCGACGTCGTAGCCCGGCTTGCTCCACGAGGTGTGCAGCCGGCCCGCCAGCGGAGCATATTCCAGCTCGATGTCGGCCTCGTCCTCGACCTCCTCGGAATGGAGAGAGTGACACCAGGCGGTCACTGCCAGAGCCGGCCCGAACCATTTCTGCAAGACGTACAGAAGATGGCAGGTCGAGTTGATGACCATGCCGCCGCCCGACAGCAGCTTGGCGTAAATCCAGCCCTTTTTCGGCCCGAAGACCTGGCTGAGATAGCAGCTGGCATCAAAACTTCGCAAGGGGCCCAGAACGTGTTCGTCCAGCAGGCGCTGCACCTCGCGGGTAATCCCTTCATGGACTTTCATGTAGCCGACGGTTGTTACCGCCCGTGGGTGTTTCCGCAAGGTAGTTACCATGGCCTCGGCGTCTTCCAGGCGATGGGCCAGGGGTTTTTCCACGAACACATCCAGGCCCAGCCCCAGGCACGTCTCGGCCACGCCGCGATGGGCGAATTGCGGCGTGCATACAAAAGCGCCCTGAAGACGAAGGTCCTTGGCCGCCTCCTCGATGCTGGTGAAAAACGGCACTGGCGTACCCAACATGCTTTGCACGTGGCGGCCGAGCTTCGGTTCGCGATCCACTAGGGCCGCCAGTTTGGCCCCGGGTACGCGCTTGACCATTGCCGTGTGCATGATGCCGATCTTGCCCAGGCCGATGACGGCGAAATTCATGGGGAGGTTTCCTGTGGAACGGGGCGAGTGCCGAGTGTGGTGAGCGGGGAGTGGTGAGTGGTGAACTGTGAGCGGCCACTCTCCACGTTGGGTTTCAACTCCTGGCCGAAGGTTTTTTCCAGCCCCTCGGCAAACGTCAACGGCGCAAAGCCGAAGTCCTGCTCGGCCTCGGTGATTTCCGGCGCCTTCATCTGCTTGATGCCGACGAGGTTATCCACGGTCACCGGCGGGTTTTTCAGAATCCAGCCCAGGACGCGGGCGATGGGAAAGCAGAACCACAGCGGAATGGGCACCCGCAGTTTGCGCCGGCCCAGGCCGCGCAAGATGCCGCGAATGAAGTCGTTGAAGGTGATCCCGTCACGGCAACCCAGGGCGTAGGTTTTGCCGATGGCCGCCGTGCTGTCCAGACAGGCCAGGGCGGCCCCGGCGGCATCATCGACAAAGATCGGCCGCATGGTCTGCCGGCCCGAGCCCAGCACGGGAACCAGCGGCATTTTGCCGGACAACAGCCGGGTCATCTTGGCGAACAGTCCCCGGCCTCCCGGGCCGAAAATTGTGCCGGGCTGCAGGATCGTCCAGGGCAAACGAGAACGGCGAACCTCCTCATCGGCGGCGAATTTGGTCCGGCCGTAGACACTGGTATTTGCCGGGTTGGCGGACAGACTGCTGATTTGCACCCAGCGCTGGACGCCGGCGGCGCTGGCGGCGGAAAGAAGATTGCCCGTCCCCACGACATTGGTCCGCCGGCTGAGGGCCTCGTCCGGCGCGGTTTCCGAGGTGGTTGCGGCGGCGTGAATGATCGAGTCCACCCCCTGAACGGCCTCGATCAAGGTAGCGGGTTGGGTAATGTCCCCCTGAAAAAGGACCTCGCGCGGCAGATCCAGATCCGGGCCCGGCTGGCGCACCAGGGCGCGGACCGGCCGTCCTTGTTGCAAAGCCAGGTGCACAATCCGCCGGCCCAGAAAGCCCGAGGCCCCGGTTACGAGCAACATTGGTTTTTCCTCCCCCACCATAAAACAATCCTTTTAGATATATAGCTTGAAATTTGGCCCAACGTCGCCCCGGGAAGGGAAAACTTGCCGAACCCTGGCGCGGTCGCCTTCGGCTCCCCGCTAAACGGCAATGGGTTACAATGAAGCCATGCCCCACTATCTCTTTGTGACCGGCAAACTGGCGGAACCGGCGCTGCGGCGGATGCTGGCGGAAGTTGCCCCCCAAGCCGGCTTTGAATTCACCCTGGCGGTTTTGCCCATCACCGTCGTGGCTCTGGCCACCACGCCCTGGATCGCCAAACATTTGTCCGCTTCGGGCAAGGCGGAAAAAGTGATTCTGCCCGGCCTCTGTCTGGGCGATCTGGCAGTTGTTCAAGACCAGGTCAAGGTGCCGGTGGAACGCGGGCCCAAGGATTTTCGTGATATTCCGGAATATTTCGGAGCTGGAATGAATCGCCGGGACGATTACGGCGCTTTCGACATTGCCATTCTGGCGGAAATCAATCACGTCGCGCGACTGGAACTGGCCCAGATTCGCGCTCAGGCCAAAAAAGCCCAGGCCGACGGGGCCGACATTATCGATCTGGGTTGTGATCCGGGCGATCCCTGGCCTGGCGTGAAAGACACCGTCCGCGCCTTGCGGGAAGATGGCCTGCGTGTCTCGGTCGATACGTTTCATCCGCGGGAAGCCGAAGCCGCCGCCAAGGCCGGGGCCGAATTGATCCTGAGCGTCAACCGCGTCAACCGCGACGCCGCCCGCGATTGGGGCTGCGAAGTCGTGGCCGTGCCGGATATCCCCAGCACTCTGGAAGGTCTGGATCACACGGTGGAAAAATTGACCGCCGCCGGCGTGCGGTTTCGCATCGATCCCGTTCTGGAGCCGATCAGCTTCGGTTTCGCCGCGTCGTTGGGCCGGTTCCTGGAAGTGCGCCGCCGTTATCCGCAAACCGAGATGCTCATGGGCGTCGGCAATCTCACCGAGTTGACCGACGTCGATTCGGCCGGCGTCAACGTGATGCTGCTTGGGTTCTGCCAGGAAGTCGGCATCCGCAGCGTCTTGACCACCGAGGTCATCAACTGGTGCAATAGCAGCGTGCGCGAGCTGGACCTGGCCCGCCGGCTCGTTTTTCATGCCTGCCAATACCGCGTCCTGCCCAAGCGCCTCGAACCCGATCTGCTCCTGCTGCGCGATCCCAAGCTGCGCGCGCACGGCCAGCAAACGCTCGGCGAGCTGGCCGCCCAGGTGACCGACCGCAATTTTCGCCTGTTTGCCGAGGAAGGCTTGATCCACGTCATCAATCGGGACATGCATGTGCGGGGCACCGATCCGTTCGTCCTGTTCCAAGAAATGCAAGCGCGCGGGACCATTGATCCTTCCCATGCCTTTTACTTGGGCTACGAAATGGCCAAGGCCGTCACGGCTTTGACGCTGGGAAAAAACTACGTTCAGGACCAGGCCTTGCGCTGGGGATTCCTGACGGTGCCGGAAGAAAGTCACCGGGGACCGGGTGAGAAATGAATTTGAGTGCGGCGACGGACGCCGCACTCCAAAAATTGCCCGGCCCGGCCACTTCTTCCGGGCAAGGTCCCGGAAAAAGTCAATTCTCTTTAATCACCGTGACCTGATTCACCAGGGCCAAGGAGCCGCGGACGGGCATGATGGTTTCCTGGGCCAGTTGCTTGAGGTAGTAACTGGTCACTTTTCCGGAGATGACAATCGTTCCATCCGTCTGCTCGACACGGAGGTAACGCAGGGCGGGGTGCGAGCTTTGCTTCAGGGCCTGAACAGCTTGCCCTTGCACGGTGGCGGTAGTGGACATGACCTTGGTGCTCCTTCCATTGACTAGCAACTCCCGCCCAGCCACCACGGCACTCCGCCGCGGTTCGTCAGCCGGACGCAAGGACCATAACCCGTCAAGGGGCCGATTCCTCTTCGGCGAACCAGCGCCTCCTTCGAGGGAAATGGGTTTGTAGGGTTTTTATCCTAAGCTCCCCAAACACAAGATGCAAATCTTTTTTCTTTTCGGGGCAATCAAAAATCAACGAGCCCGGAAAGATTACATTTCCCTTTAGCCAAAATCTCAGTAAGATAGGGACAACCTCTTAGGGGAGGATTGTCGCTAGCTCGAAATAAGAGGTCGCGTTTATTCAAGGGGGGAATCTATGTTTCGTCTCGATCTGGGCTCCGCCGGGCGTTATTGTGATGGCCTGAGCCGGCGCAGTTTTTTGACGCTGGGTGTTTCCGGCCTGGCTAGCCTGAGTTTGCCGCAAATCTTAAAGGCCCGCGAGCAGTCGGCCGCCCGCGGACCCACCAAGAACACGTCCGTCATCCTCCTTTGGCTCGACGGCGGCCCCAGCCACATGGATTTGTACGACATGAAACCGGATGCACCCGTAGAGTACCGCGGCATCTGGCGGCCGATCCGCACGCGCGTGCCCGGCTTCGACATCAGCCCGCTTTTCCCCCAGCAGGCCCGCGTCACCAATTTATTTTCCATGGTCCGCTCGCTGCACCACGACACCGGCGACCACTTCGCGGGCGGCCATCGCATGTTGACCACCAAGAATATGGGGGTGAGCGGCGCCAACAACATGCAGCGCTTTCCCGGCATCGGGGCCATCGTGTCGCGCGAGCTGGGCCCGCGCCGCCGCGGCATGCCCGCTTACGCCGGCGTGCCCCATGCCAGCAGCATCGGCCTGAACCCCGGCTATTTCGGCGGCCACATGATCGGCGCTCACCATAACCCCTTCCAGCCGGGCGGCGACCCCAACAGCCCCGGCTTCTCCGTGCAAAACCTCAACCTCGCCAGCGGCCTGTCCCTGGAGCGCCTCGAGGACCGCCGCAGCCTGACCCGCCACTTCGATAACCTGCGCAAGAGCCTCGACAACCACGGCACCGCCCAGGCCATGGACCGCTTCGAGCAAGAAGCCTTCGATTTCGTTACCGGCCCCACCGCCCGCCGCGCCTTCGACATCAACCGCGAAGAGCCGCGCCTGCGCGACACCTACGGCCGCAACAACTGGGGCCAGAGCACGCTCTTGGCTCGCCGACTGGTTGAGGCCGGCTCGACTTTCGTGGCCGTCCACTTCGGCGGCTGGGACAACCACTGGGACCTGCAAGCCGCCATGGACCGGGCTCTGCCCCAGGTGGATAGCGCGGTTTCCGGTTTGTTCCAGGATTTGCACGATCGTGGCCTGCTCGACCAGGTGTTGGTTGTGCTGTGCGGCGAATTCAGCCGCACGCCGCGCATGAACGACGGCGGCAACGGCGGCGCCCCGCGCAGCCAGGGCACCCCCGGCCGCGATCACTGGGGCAACTCCATGTTCTGCCTCCTCGGCGGCGGCGGCGTCAAGCCCGGACAGGTCATCGGCTCCACCGATCGCCTCGGCACCCGGCCGCACACGCGCCCGCTCACACCGTCCAACATCCACGCCACCATCTACAACGTCCTGGGCATCGATCCACGCCTGCAACTGCTCGATCCCAGCGGCCGGCCGGTCAACGTGCTTGACGATCCGGCGCCGATTCACGAATTGCTGTAGAAGAGGTCGTTCAAGCCCCAAAAGCGACCTGATTCCTTGCGACGTTCATTTTCCTGGTTCAAAAAGGTACATCATCCAGGAGCAACTCGCTCCCTTTGGGCAAAAGGAAGATCCACCCGGTCGCCTTTCCTGGGTCCCTTCGCCGTGCTTTTTATCTCACCTTGGCCGCCCTTTTACGGAAGGTGCCGCCCCGTTAGTCCCGATCGCCGCCCGGCCACAAGATCGCTGGACAGTTCCCCCCGCTGGTCTTATTTATAGAACATCGTAGCTTTCGTTTTTTCATACCACGTTGGCCAGGGAAGGTCAAATCCATATCCTTGAAGTCACGCTATTCCTTGAACTTGCTCAAGGTGAGGAAAAACATGAAATCCTTTCGCTTCATGATGTGCCTCCTTCTCCTTCTGCCTGCCATCACCTCCGGCCAAGGCGATGAGAAAAGCTTTATTCCCGTCAAGGACCCGAAAACCCTCGACGTGGATCGCCTGGATGCCGAGCGGATTCCCCTGGGGGAGGATGAGGATTACAAGCCTTGCCTGATCCTGCTTCCCAACGGCGAGTTGCTGGTGGTCGCCTTTCATCAGCACAAGCTGCCCAAAGGCAAGGTTCGCGAGGATATCATGCTGTTCCGCTCCAGCGACGGCGGCCGCCGCTGGTCCAAGGGGGTAAAACTCGATCTGCTCGGCCGCGAGGCTTACCTGACCGTCCTCAAGGACGGCACGCTGTTCATCACCGTGCACTTGCTCGCTCAGGATATTCGCAACAAGGACGGCCATACGCACAGCTACTTGCACCGTTCCGAGGACGGCGGCAAGAAGTGGACCACGCTGCGCATCGGCCCGGAAGGATTTCCGCCGCGGGCCGAAACGCAAACCAGCCGCAACGTGCTCGAGCTGCCCGACGGCGCCTTGCTCTTGGGCGTGGATTCCGCTCGCGGGCCGGCCTTCCTATGGCGCTCGACCGATCGTGGCAAAACCTGGGACCGCACGCAGCGCTGCGACACCGGCGGCTTCAAGAGCGCCTTTTCCTACTTCGGCGAAGCGGTCCTGTGGCGGGCCAAGTCCGGCAAGATCGTCAACATCGTCCGTGTTGATAGCGACGAGCATCCCATTGCCGGCAAGCCCGTGCCCAAGGGAAAAGGCGACCAGCGCGATCACCTGGTCCTGTACGAGTCCGCCGACAACGGCAAATCCATGAAGAAAACCGCGGACTTCGGCGACTACGGCGAGATGTACCCGTCGGTGTTGCGCCTCAAGGACGGCCGCCTGTTGTTGACCTTCACGGTGCGCGACCTCAATCCACCCCTGGGAGTGCAAGCGGTTCTGGGCGTGGAAAAAAAGGACGGCTTCTCCTTCGATTTCGAGCACGATCGGCTGGTGCTGGACGGCAAGACGCCACGCGGCAAATCCAGCGGCGGCGGCTTCGGCCCGACCGTTCAGCTCGCCGACGGCACTTTGGTGACCGCCTATTCCTACCGCCGGCCCGACGACAAGACCCGCCTGGAAGTAGTCCGCTGGAAATTGCCGGATCGCAAAAAATGATATTTCAGCGTGCCCGTAGCAGGAGATTAAGCACGGGCTGGCGACGTTTCGCCGTCTGGGTAGCCCAGGTTCGGATCTTGTTGGGCCCCGCGAAGCACAGCGCGCACCTCGGGAAGAGCGAAAAACAGTCGCAAGAGGTTGTCCATTGCCCGCGACTGGATCAAGGCGCCGTTCACCCAGCGCGCGATCGTCTCTGGGGCAACACCTAGCCGTTCCGCCAATTCCTGCTGTTGAAGACCTAGCTTCTCGATCCCTTTCCGTACCTGGGCAGAGGTGAGGAGACGGAGGTGCGCGCGGAGGGCGTCGCGGATTTGCTCATCCATGGCGGTGGTCGTGTAAGTCTCGCCGCAAGTTTGGCAGCGGGGAACCTCCAGGGCAGGCAGATGTAGCTCGTGGATTACCCCATCGTGCTTGATCTTTGCCGTGTAATCAATGACCGTCGGGACGACCGTTAGGGTATAGCAGTCGGCACATGGCCACGGGAACGGTCGCCCTTTGGGCTCAGTCGGTTTTGTTAAAGGCATGGCTCGCCTCCCAATCAGGCAGGCTTGATTTGGACAACCTGAATTATCGGATCGTGGCGACTACTGAACGATTCCGGATAAAGTCTTGTTTCGATGTACAGTTTCATACCGTGGATGGTTGGACGCAAGTCGTAATGCCACTCCCAATGGTAGCGCCAGGGTTCGCGCTCCTCCTTGACCTGATCGATTTCGCCGTTCTCTTCGCAGACGAAACGATAGAGAGTTTCCTTGAATTCTTTCTCCGTCACGCCTTCGAGCGTTGTTCGGAGACTTTCTGGAGCGCGTCCCTTGAGTACGATGGCTCCCTCAAACTCCCAATCGGCCAAGGCTTGTTTATACCTGGCCAGGATTTCGGGATCGGTGAGTCGGGCCATTTTAAAATTCCCTCACCTTGAGAATTTTATATCTTTGATTGATCTCAGTCAATTAGAAGTACGACAGCGCAGCTTTGTGTTTGATGACAAATGGGCCGCGCTCATTTTGTGAATGTTTAACTCCCGGCCAAAACCCGTTCTTCCTCCACGCCGATAGTTTCCTTGAACTTGGGATCGGCGATGAGGCAAGGATGTTTGTACTGTTCGAGTGTTCCGCCAGTGCGGGCCAGGCGTAGGCGGTCCCAGTGCTGCCAGGCGCCCGGCGGCAACAGCTCCAGCCGGACCGGGCCGAGGCGCTGGCTGGCCCGCTTGGCGGCGTATTCCATGTTGACTTCTGCCAAGCGGCGATCAAGCGCTTGCGTCAACTGCATGGCCTGATCGATGGCGGCCAGGTCGCCGCGCTCGAGGAACAGGCCATAGTAGGGCAGGTCCTCGTCCCAGCACGGGGCCAGGCTATAGGCGGTCAGGGTCAGGTTCATTTCGCCCAGTACATCGGTCATTGCCCCGGCGACGTGGTACTCCGACAATTTTTCGCCGGTGATGTTGGCGAAATGGCTGCCCTTGGAAAGGAACTCCAACAGCGGCGTCTGGTTGAAGAACCCGGTGCAGCGGACCACGTCGAAGATGTTGTAGCGATACATTCCGTAGGACGTGGTGAGCAGGATGTAGTATTTGCCCCCTTCGGTGAGTTCGTGGGCTTCCAGGACGGTGGGATTTTTCCGCTCGCCTTCCTCCTCGGGGATGAACTCGAAGTAATGGGTGGTGACGTCCAGAACGCCGCTCGGGGTATGGTCGGCAAAGGGAATGGTCATGCGGCCTTCGCTGGCGATCAGGCCGACGTCGCGGACCGGGGTGGCGCCATAGTACTTGGGAAAATGTCGCAGGTAGGCGGCGACGCTGCCGCCGGTCCAGGTGCCGATGACCACATCCCCCCCCTTGCCAAGGGGGGGGAAGGTGGGCCAGTAATCCTTGGGAAAAAGGGAACCGGTGCGGCGAACAATGGCTTCCAGCTCCCGGGCGCGGCTGGGATGGCGCTTCGCCAATGTCCGGCGGAGTTCGCCGCGAATGGCAACGGGAACGTCGCAGCGCGGGCTCAGGGTGCCGTCATAAAGGTCGCGGATCAGCGATTCTTTTTCCTGATCGCCGGCGCGAGCCAGGTTGACGAGCGTGCTGGGATTGGCGGCGAGGATCATGCCGACCCGGCGCGGCAGGCCCAGACGGAGGGCGAGGTAATACTTGGCGGCCGGGTCCTTGACCTGGGCGAGGCAGGCGGGCACGCAGTACAGCCAGCGAATGAAAGGCAGCTGCATGGCGGCGGTCAAGCCGGTCACGCTGCCGCAGGGTATTCCGGCCTCGGTCACGCTTTCCCGCCAATCGCCCGAGAACTGCACAATGGGGCGGAGGCGGACTTCCGGGTGATCGCGAAAGACCTTCAAGCCCCACAGGTTCCAGCCGCGCTTGTAATCGGCCAGGTATTGCCGGGTAACGGGAATCAGCTTGCGGGCCGCGGTGGTGCCGCTGGTCAGGGCGAACATGTGGACGTGGGCATCGGTCAAGAGGGCGCGAAAATCGCCGCGGGCCACGCGGCGGATGTACGGCTCGAAATATTCATAGCCGGCGATGGGTACATGGCGGCGAAAATCGCTGACCGAGCGGATGTGGGCGAAGTGGTGATGGTGGCCGAAATCGGTGCTGGCCTTTTGCCGCAGAATCCGCAACAGCAGGGCCTGTTGCACGTCACGCGGTTGGCGCGTGGCTTCGGCAAAAGCGGCCAGCCGCCGGCGGACCGGAATACCGGCCAAACGCAACAGCAAATGACGGGCAAGCCAACCGAACATGGTTCCTCGGGTTCCTCTTTGATTAAAGGTAAACGTTCACCTATCTTTTATTCCCGAGGGTAATTCGGCTGTGGGGAAGGATTCCGATCCTGCCAACCCCGGCAGGATCGGAATCCTTCCCCACAAACTCGAACCGGGGAGTGAACGGTTACGATTAAAGTTACACGAGCGGCGGGGCTCATCTCCGCCGTGCGGGGCCCGTACCGCCGGGATAAACCCGGCGGCTCGTTCGCGCCATCCGGGACTCCAACCCTAACGGACCACGGACTGGTTTTCGAAAGTCGGTTCCTTGACCGCACCGAGATGGACCTGGAAAAATTTCAGGATGCGCTCCTGGTACTCGCCGTTAGCCAGGTTGATAGCCTGATTGTGCTTGGCCCCCCCGACGAGCCAGAATTCTTTCGGCCCCTGGATGCGGCCGAACAGGATCTGGGCCATTTCCGGCTTGATGTAGGTGTCGTCGCCGCCGTGAATCATCAGCAGAGGCCGCGCCCCGAGCCGGCCCATGGCCTCTTCCAGATGGGGATACGTGCACTGGCGTTCTTGGCAAATGCGATCCAGGCCGCGGCGGGCGATCCACGCATAATACCAGGTCGGCACGATTTTCTGAATGCGGTATTTATTGCTGTAGATGCGCACCCATTGGCGCATGTACCCTACCATGGTGGTGTGCGTGGCGAAAATGCCGTCGGTGACGAAACAGCGGACGTAGGTGTCCGAGGCGGCGGCCAACAGGCCGGCGCCGCCCCCCTTGGACAGACCAAAAAAACCTATGCCACGCGGGTCGGCGTCCGCGCGACTTTTCAAATACGTCAGGGCCGCCTGGAAATCGACCACTTCGTAAGCGGTTACCCATTGCAGCGGCTCATAGCCCGCCAGCCGGTCGCTGTCCCCCTGGTTGCGGCATTCGAAGGTGAAAATGTCGAACCCCTGGCCGCGCAAGAATTCACAGTACGGCAGGCACGACCAGCGGTTGGAGCCGAATTCCAGGCCGAACAGGATCACGCCCTGGCGCGGTCCCTCGGCCCGCAGGTAACATCCGCGCAGGGTCAGGCCGTCCGGGGTTCGGAACTGGACGTCCTCGGCGTCGTCCACCGGCTGGCCGCGCGGAATGATGAACAGCGGTTTTTCCTGAAAGATGCGGGCAATCAAGGCAATATACGTGCGCTTGACCCAGAAGTGAAAGATCACCACGAGCAGGGCCAGCACCAGAATCAGTCCCAGTCCGATCCACAACCAAACCACGGTGGTAAACCCCTAGATGCAAGATGGTCGGCCCGAGGGAAACCTGCGGGCACTTTGGTCGCTGGGAAGATTACTCAGCAATGTAACGTCGCGCCAGGTCCCTACCAAGAGAAAAATAAAATTTCCTTATCCCCGCAGCCCTTTTCCTTCGCTGCAACCGCTTCCGTGGGGCGGGCTGGGAGAACCGGAATAAATCGACGCCAATTGGTAACTGTTCGGGCGGCAGGAAAAAGACAGTAGGTTAG
>CAZFGM010000019.1:0-17931 GCA_964518515.1 uncultured Alcaligenaceae bacterium
CACCTGCCCCGAAAGGGGCCATTTCTTCCGGGCAGGGTCCCGGAAGAAGCGTAGAGGTCTTTGGCCAACTCAAGGACGGTATGACGCGCCAGGAGGTTGAAGAGATCACGGGACCGCCGATCCTTGGGCCTCTTCATGAAGGCGATGGTCGCGAAAGGGTTTACTATCTCGGCGGGGAATGGCGCGAACGGAAACCGCGCGCTCATGAAAGCCTCTTAATGTTTGGCGGCCTTCGTGTTACCTACAAAAAAGGTAGATTAATCGAGAAGCAGGTTAACCACCAGTGGTTGAGCAGGCGAAGCCGCTCATGGCAATGAAAACCGCTTATAATACTCCCTTACCCTGGGCAAACCCTGCTGACAAACCCCTTGGGAATAACGTAGAATACTCATCGGAGTGGCGAAACCACCAAGGAGTTTGCCCATGCCCTTTTTGTTGCTGTTGTTGTTGACGCTGGTGCATTTGCAACAGAAATGGCCAGATTTGGGCTGGACCTCCTGGGGAAGCACCCTGGTGACCTGGTGCGGCCTGGCGGGGCTGCTGGTGCGGGCGGAATGGCTGGTCCGCAGCGTGCGCCGGCAGATGGCGCGCGATCCGGGGCAACGGCCGTCGCTCATGAAGCGCTTCCACCGCCTGCGCCGGCGGCACGGCTGGACCCTCCTGGCCTTGTTCACCGTGGCCCTGTACTTTCTCGGCTGGGGCTGGACGGTCACGCAGTTCTTTCCCGCGATGTTGCCGGGAATCGAGCTGATCCTGCTCTTGCCCTTCCTGATGGCCCTGATCTTCTCCTGGGCGCGGTTTTATGACGTCGAGCGGCAATCCCATCAACTGACCGCCGATCCGGACGACCCGCCGTTCATGTCGCGCTGGGCCTATCTCGCCTTCCACGTTCGCCACAATTTGCTCTTGATCATTCCGCCGCTGGCGCTGTTGCTGTTGCAACAAACGTTGGTACGGCTCTGGCCCGAGCTGCAACAGGACAGCTTGCTCACTCCTCTGTTCGCGTTTGGACTGTTGCTGTTGGCCTTTCTGTGCATTCCCCTGCTGTTGCGCGTTTTCCTGGGGCTGAAACCCTTGCCGGATTGTCCCCTGCGCGACCGGCTCCTGGCCACCGCCCGCCGCCTGCGCTTCCGCTTCAACGACATTCTCATCTGGAACACCCGGAACACGATCGCCAACGCCATGGTCACCGGCTTTGTGCCCTTCTTGCGCTACGTCGTCCTCACCGATCGCCTAATTGACGAATTGACCGACGAGGAAATCGAAGCGGTGTTCGGCCACGAAGTCGGCCATGTCAAGCATCACCACATGCTGTTTTACCTGGGCTTTTTGCTGGCCAGTCTGGTCGTGGTGGGCGGGGTGTGGCGGCTGGTGGAAGCCGAGTTGAACCAACCCGCAGTGCAGAATTTCTTTCTGGATAACGTGCCGGTCCTGTACGATTGGCTGTACACCCATCAGGTGCTGGTGATCTGGGGTCTGGTGCTGCTCTTGGCCCTATACATCTTCGTGGTCTTCGGCTTCATCTCGCGCCGCTGCGAACGGCAGGCGGACATTTTCGGCTGCCGGACCGTGACCTGCCCGGTGTTCATTGCCGCCCTGGAAAAGGTGGCCGCCCTGAACGGCATCCCGCGCGAGCGGCCCGGCTGGCTGTCGAGCTGGCAGCATTCCACCATTGCCCAGCGCGTGGATTTTCTCGAGCGCCTGCACGTTGAGCCGGGCCTGGAAAGCCGCTTCCAGCGGCGCGTGGGCCTGGTTAAATGGGGAGTCGTGCTTGGCCTGACCGCGTTCCTGGCGGGCATCCTGGCGCTGCTGGGGTCGGAAGTGTGGGACGGCATGATGAAGATGCCGTGACCCCGCCAACAATACTTGGCACGGGAAGGATTCAGACGTGGGGCAGACATTCCTGTCTGCCTGGCAGGCAAGAATGCCAGCCGGGTCATTTCCCATGGTCCATCCCCTCCTTGGGGGGCGGCCAGCACCAAAGCCGGAATACGAATCTCCGCCAGCCGCGGCCGCAAGTCCAGCCCGACGATCATCGCGAACCGCCGGCCGAAAGCGCTCATGGGCACGTCGCTCGTGCGGTTCCACCATTCGTCGCGTTCCGCTTGGGAAATCGCCGGGGAAAAAAAGAACAAGCCGCGAACTCCGCGCGTGGCCGGATGGCTGGGCATTTCCGGCAGAAACCGGCCCAGCCAGGCCAACAAGTGAATGATTCCGCGGCGCGGATAATAGGCGAAGGTGTTGACCAGCACCAGCCCCTCGACCAGGTCGGGGCGGCGCAAAGCCAATGTCAAGGCCACGCCGCCGCCGAAAGATTCCGCCAGGATCACCCCGGGCCGGCGCCCCGGACTGCCTTCCAGGTCGCCGGCTGATGTTGGGGATAAGCCAGGGCGTGGACCTCATACTCCTCGAAGACCCTGGGCTGGCGGTGCAGCAGCCGGCCGGTGCCGTCGAGTCCCGGAAGGTATAGAAGGGCCTGACGCATGGTTCTTTTGATAAAGTGGTTCTTCGGAGTATTGGCCCTTCGTGCCGGAGCCTGGCCGAGATACAATATCGAAGTCGAGGGCGACCACGTGTGAACCGAATTGGCGAGCAGGGTTTATCGGTGCCTAATCCGTCCCAGCCGAGTGAACACCGAACCCACAAGGGCCGCCAAAACCAGTAACGTTGGCCAACCCAGGCCGTCTTTCCGCTGCTGATTATGCACAACTTGCCGGATTAACATTTGCCGAAAAAGTTCGTCAAATGAGAGGGATCTTAAACGAAGTAAAGGCAACTCGGACGCCACGACAAATGGCCTTGTTGGGACCGTTTGATTGGCAAGAAGACATTGGACCTGGTGCCGAAGTGATTTTCATCGGACAAGGAGCCCCTTTGACAACAAATGTTCCCACGGTGGTCGTTATAAAGCAAACCGGAGAAGTTTATCGCATGTTACCGGCGGGCCTTGGGTTGGTCATTTCCCAAGGCCCTCCCAAACAGATAGATTTTGACCTGCGACGGGGTCAAGCACAACTCATGGTAAGTTAAGAGGGACGACGATGGCCAGGCTAATAAATCATGATAAAGCCAAGGAATTCTGGGACACAATAAGTGATCCAATCGTTCAGGCACTTATCCAGTACGCCCATTGCCTGATTTTCACAAAAGTTCCCTATGATTTCGAGGGGGAGTTTGACCTGCTTTATTTCTACAAAATCCTAGAAGCTTTTCTTCGTGATCGAGAGAGATTGGCTAAGGCCCTTACTGGGGAAGGACAAGAATATTCTTGGGCAGCAGATTGAAGCCAACCTTGACATTAGTTTTTGCCAGTTTTTTTGCCTTGTGGAAGAAACGTGAGCTTAAAATTCCAGGAACTCTTTCGAATAATGCGACATGTCCAATTTTTCTTGATCCGGCACCGGACAGATACCCCATTGCTGCATGGCCAGGGCGCCGAACAGGACCTGAATTGGCTTGTCGTCTTCGTCCTTTCCAATTTCGCCAATTACCATGGCATGCGTGGAAAACCTATAACCCTGAACGGTGCCCTCCAGAAGGGCCGTTTGTTTCGCCCCCTTGGTGGATCCTCCCAAGGAGGACCGAAACGGTTTGGCCAGTTGGGAAGTGGCCAGCAATCCGGCAATTTCAGGGACGACATAGGTGTTCCGCGCCCCCGTATCAAATAGGGTCCAAACCTTACGGCCTTGGATCTCAATATTATCCCTGACTCTACCCATTTCGATCTCCGTTTTTTGGCAATACCCCTTTCGGAAAATTCCTGTTCCTTATTCCTTTTTAAGGGTTAACACGGTTCTGTCAATGCTTGCCTCGAAGCGACAACGCCGGTAAGCTGATCCGCAGAATAGAAACCTGCCCCACGAAAACTACCCATGAAAATCACTCGCGTTGAAGCCATTCACCTGCGTCTGCCCACCGTCACCGAGCGCTGCGACGGCAGCCAGGAAACCCTGGTGGTCAAGGTGCACACCGACGCCGGCATCGTCGGCCTGGGGGAGGTCGATTCCTCGTCGCTGGTGGCCAAGGCGATCATCGAGGCGCCGCTGTCGCACAAGATTTGCCGCGGCCTGGCCGAGTGCGTGCTCGGCCAAGATCCTTTCGAGATCGACCGGCTCATTCACCGCATGTACGAAGGATCGATCTTCTTCGGCCGGCAAGGAGCCGTCATCCAGGCGCTGAGCGGCATCGAGATCGCCCTGTGGGACATCGTCGGCAAGGCGGTGGGCCGGCCGGTGTATCAGCTCCTGGGCGGGGGCTTTCGCAAAACCTTTCGCGCCTACGCCTCGATCCTGTTCGGCGACACCCCCGCCGAGACCGAACGCATCGGCCGCACCCTGGCCGGGCAGGGCTACAAGGCTGTCAAGTTCGGCTGGGGACCGATGGGCCAGAGCGAGGACAGCGACATCGCCCACGTTCGCGCCGCCCGCCAGGGTCTTGGACCGAACGTCGAGCTGATGGTCGATGCCGGCCTGTGCTGGGACACGGCCACCGCCATTCGCCGGGCCAAGCAATTCGAGCCATTCAACCTCACCTGGCTGGAAGAGCCGCTGCATCCGGACAATATTCAAGGTTACGCTCGCCTGAGTGCCGCCAGCCCGATCCGCATCGCCGCCGGCGAGGAGATTTGCGATATTGGCGAATTCCAGAAGATGATGGACGTCGGCGGCATCGACGTCGTCCAGGTGGATGTGACCCGCGTGGGCGGCCTGGCCCGCTCCAAGCGCATCGGCTGGTATTCCGCCGAGCGCCATCGCCTGTGCGTCAACCACTCGTACAAGACCGGCATCAACATCGCCGCTAGCCTGCACTTCGTCGCCGCCCTGCCGAACAGCCACTACTTCGAATATTGCGTCGAGCAGGGGGCCCTGCGCCAGACGTTGACCCGCCAGCGCTTCCCCGTGGTGGACGGGGATATTCGTGTGCCCGATGACCCCGGCTTGGGCGTGGACCTGGATGAGGCCGTGGTGACAAAATTCCGAGTCGGCTGATGGGATTGGGAAAGGCGATAGGGCTTTGCAACGCATTTGTAGGTCAGCCTTCCAGGCTGACCTCGTTTGACCAGGTTGATTGACATTGGGCTAGCTCGGTCAGGCTGGAAAGCCTGACCTAGTGCGCTTGTCATGTCGTTGTATCCGCGAGGTGCAAGTCCTCGCCGAGGGATGTCTGGTCCCTCGTAGCCGACGATAACTGCGTCGCCATGAGGCGGGGTGGAGAGCAACCGGAGGCAAACGTCCAGTCCCTGCACCCGACCAAGACGAAGATCGTGGACGCTCGAAGCGAGGGCTTTGACTTTCTGGGCTACACGTTCCGGGGCAAGCTGCGGCTGCCACGGAAGAAGAGCCTGGGCAAGCTCAAGGACACGATTCGGGCGCGCACGCGCCGCACCCACGGCAACAGCCTGCTGCGGATCATCGGGTCGCTGAACGCGACGCTGCATGGATGGTTTGGGTACTTCCGTCATTGTTACTGGACCGTGTTCTCGGGCCTGGATGGGTGGGTCCGCAGCCGTCTGCGGAGCATTCTGCGGAAGCGGGCGGGCCTGCGCGGCCGGGGGCGTGGCGCGGACCATCAGCGTTGGCCCAACTACTTCATGCCCCTAGAGTTTTCCGGCACTCATCCAGAATGATCTTGGTTGCCGTGGCCCCGACGCGGCTGACGCCGAGGGCGCGGACGGCGAGCAGCCGCTCGAAGGTGCGCACGCCGCCGGCGGCCTTGACCTTGACGCGCGGCGGACTGTGGCGGCGCAGCAGCCGCAGGTCGTCGTCGCTGGCGCCCGAGGTGCCGTAACCCGTGGAGGTCTTGACGTAATCGGCCCCCACCTCGGCGCAAATCCGGCACAGGGCGATCTTGTGCTCGTCGGCGAGATAGCAGTTCTCGAAAATCACCTTGACCAGGGCCTTGTGAATGTGGCCGAAATCCACCACGGCCTTGACGTCCTGGGCCACGTAATCCCAATCCTGGCTCAGAACTTTGCCGATGTTGACCACCATGTCCAACTCGACGGCGCCGTCGTCAATGGCTTTTTGCGCCTCTTCGGCCTTGATTTCGGTGTGCTGGCCGCCATGCGGAAACCCCACCGTCGTGCCCACCGCCACGGGCGAGCCTTTCAGAATTCGCGCGGCCCTCTTCACCGCGTAGGGCTTGATGCACACCGAGGCGACCTTGTATTCCTGGGCCAGAAGGCAACCTTGCTCCAGCTCCTGATCCGTCAACGTCGGTTGCAACAGGGAATGGTCGATCATCCTGGCAATGTCTTGGTAAATATAATCCGGCATGGAATTCTCCCAGGGAAAGTATTCGAACTTCAGCGCCTCAGTCGATTATCCAGTAGCCGTACCCCGCCGCGGTCTTGGCGCCGCAGCCGAGGTCGGTGAGCGCTCCTTGGAGCCAATGGGCGCCTTGCTGGGCCGCATTCGCGTTGCCGCTCAGGCTGGCCACGCCGAACTGGTAGCGGCTGCGGGCGCCGACGGCCAGGAAAAAGATCGGCGACGGGGCCAGGTAGTTTGCCGGCGGCGTGCGGCGATCCTGATAGTAGGCGCCGAAGATGGGGTTGATCACGTCGCGCTCGACGACGGGCGGCTCGACGGGAGTGCCTTCCAGGAACAGCAGGTCGCCGCGCAAACTTGATTCCTCAGTCAGCTTTCCAAAAAGCGCCTCGAGCGTTTCCACCGGACACTCTTCGACGAAATGAGCGTAACAGCGGCTGACGCCCTTGAGGGCGCTGGCCGGCATGACCGGCAAACCGAAGATCGGGTGCAGCACGATGCCGCTGCCCAGCAGGTCGTTGGTGCCCAGGCCGACGATTACCCGCCACTGCGGCCCGGCGGTGAACGTGACCGCGCCCAGCTCCTCGGCCGTGTCGCGCCAGCGGGCCGCCTGCGCCTCGATCAGTTCCTTGAGGGGGGTGAAGTCCGGGACGAGCGCCTTGCGGTCGGCCAGCTCGCGAACGAGTTGGGGCTGGCCGCGGTTGTCGCCGAAGGCCAGGTAGCGCTCCAACAACAGGGCGAAGTTGTCGCAACGGCCCTCGGCCATAAGGGCGTCGGCCGTGTCGCGCGGCAACGGATACGGGGTCGGCCACAACAGGTCGCGCAACAACTTCCACGGCCAGGTCATGCTTTCTCCTCCAGGGCCGCGCGCAGTTCCCGCAGGAACCGCCAGGCCTGTTCGCTGGCCTCACGGTAGAAACGGCTGTCCTGGGCGGCCAGGGCGGCAAGGGCCGTCCGTCCGGACGCGCCCGTGACCGACAGCAGCCAGCGGTCCAGATGCTTGGCAACGAACTCATGTGGGCCGGGGCCCTTGGCGGCGCCGCCGCGCATTTGCAGAAAGGCCAGGGTTTGTCCCAGGCCGTGCCGCCGAAGCACCGCCGGCAAGGATCGCACCACCGCCACGAGATGACTTCGCGAAAACGGCAACCGCCCCGCTTCGGCGATCGCTTGCCGCGCCGAGTGCCCCTGCGGTTCCAGCGCCAGCGCCTTGTTGGGGTCCATGGCGAATCCTCTGGTTATTTGGCAGCCTTCTTCGTTCGCCGCGCCCGAACGATCTTCTTGCCGGTCCAGCGCACGCGGACGATGCCGTGGCCGATGGTCAGTCCGCCGCCGACTTGCAGGTGCGCGGGGGCCAAACCCCGGACCCAGTCCAGAATGTCGGCCGCATTTTTCATCTTGCCGGGCAGCGGCGGCGTGGCGGCCCCCTCCGGCGCTTCCGGCAGTTTCGCCCCCACCAGGGCAAACAGTAGCGTCTCCGGCGGCAGGTACTCCTCGGTCCACAACGCTCCCTCGGCGGCCGTGCCGGTTCGCGGATCGATGCGGATACGCGGCGTCACCTGGGTCGCGTGCTCGAGGAAGTAGCGATAACTCTCTTCCGGCAACACCACTACCCCTTGGGCTAGCTGCTTCCGCCAGAACTCGAACACCGGATCGTCGGTAAGCGCGTGGTCTGCCAACCAAGCTCCCACGGCCGCGACCTCCGGCGCGGCTTGAACCGCGAAACAGAACTCCTCCAGGACCAGGTTTCCCGTGCTGCTCAGAAGGGGGGTCGCGGGGGCCACTCCGGCAAGGTCGGGGCCCAGCGCCGACAGCGGCGGCGCGGTCAGCTCCACGCCATAGGCGGCCAATTCCCGCTGCAAGCGCGCCCACGCCTCGGCGCTAGTCACCCACGCGAACACCCCGCGCAGCGACCGCACGGGAAACAGCAGCGGCACGGCGTCGGACACGATCACGCAGCTCGGCTGCTTGTCCTCGGTCTCCGGGGCCGAGCCCAGCAGGCGCAGCAGTTCCGGGGCCGCCTGCTGCGCTTGCGCCCGCGCCCGCAGCACTCCTTTCAAGCTGCTGCCGGGCACCACCGGGTAACCGGTAGCCTTCTCCCGCTGGATCGGGATGTCGGCGGCCAGACCGGTCTGGCCGCTGCCCACGCCCAGCCCCGACTCCAAGTAGAGAAACATACACTCGGCGGCGGCAAACATGGCGGTCCTCCGTCCTATTGTCCCATTAAACTTCGAGGTGGTTTGTAGCCGCAGGCTTTAGCCTGCGTTGAACCGCCCGCCACATCGCAGGCTAAAGCCTGCGGCTACGAGTCATCCCACGTTTTCGGACCCGTCCTTCGAAGATTAACGGAACAATAGTCATCCTTGGTCATGAGACGGCCACGGGGAGCAAGCTGACGTCTTGAGCGCGGACGTAGTCGAACCACTTTTCGATCACGGAGAAATCGGACGGCGCCGCCAGGCGCACCGGCCGCAGCGCCCAGTCGGCGGGCTTGACCGTCATCTCGTCGTCGGGCAGCAGCCGCGAGCGGAACAGGCCCATCAGAACAGTATAGGCCGGCTGCGGACCGGCGAGCGGCAGGATGCGGAAGAACAGAGGCGAGGCCCGGGCCTGCCCGCGCGCCGGACCCACGCTGGCCGACGCCTTCCGCCGCGCCTCGCGCGGATCGACCCCCCGGCTGGTCAAGTCGGCCAGGATGGACTTGAAAAAGAAAACGATCGGCAGCCCCAGCACCGCCCGCTGGATCGTCTTGACCAGCATTTTACCCTGGAGCAGCAAGGCGGCGATCCCGCTGGCGTCGAGTTTGTAGGCCACCCGGAATTCGCGGAACTTCTCCCCCAACCAGTTGACCGCCTCCCACCACGATGGGAACGTCCGTTGCGTCAGGAAGAACTGGCTAACGCGCGGATGGAGCAGGTCGTAGGAGGAGATCTGAGGAAGCGGCTGTTCGGACCAGCCGGCCGCCTGACGCACGCGCTGGATACCGGCGCCCAGTTCCGCCACAAGTTCCGCGGGCGTGGCGGCCCGGCTGACCAACGGCGGAAGGGAAGCGGGCCAACCCTCCGGCTCGGCGAGGGCGCGCATCCCGCCGGCGCCGCGGCGGACGCGGGCGCCGACTCCGCCCAGGCGCAGCAACAGCCACAGCGAAGCCGCCGCCAACGCAAAACTTTCCACCTTCGTTAGCCGTCGTCCCGCAACCTCCACCGGCGGCAACGGGTAAGGCCGACAGCGCAGGATTAGCCGGAAACGCTCGCCCACCGCAATGGCGTCGCGCCTTTGCTGGAAAACCGACCAGAACATGTAGCTGATGCCGGGCAGCTTGTCGGACTCGCCCGCCACGGTAACGACCGTGCGCGGTTGACCCGACAGGAGCACCGCCACCGACGACGTCCGCTGCGTGTTCCCGTAGACGGCCGATTCCGCTTGCCAGACGTTTTCCAGCAACTCGCCGAGCAGGCCCCCCGCCAAAGCGCGGAACCAGAACCGCAGGCAGCCGCGCACCGACGGCGGCCGCAACTCCGCCTGGGCCGCGGCGCCCCCGATCCACAGCGGCGTCACCGCCTCCAGTTCAACTTCCAGCGACCTGAGACGCTTCATGCTCGCCATCCTTGCCTAACCTCTTCGTAGTTTTATGAAATCCAAGCCCCTTGGGTTTGCTTCGCAACCAAGAAAGTGCCAAGGGTTCATCCTGGCAACTCACGACAGGCGGAAAAGGACGTGGCGCGAGTGGATAATGCCCTAAATCTTTACTTACCTCCAATTTAGGTTTATCCATACCCACTCGCGTCAAAACCGTGCACACGCTCAAAACGCCTGCCGAGAACCCCTGGCGTTCGGCCGCCCGGTTTCCCCAACAAAGATGCCGTCCTGCTATTTATGCGATAATCGCGCGGACCACTTCCCCGTGCACGTCGGTCAGGCGGAAGTCGCGCCCCGCGTGCCGATAAGTCAAGCGGGTGTGATCGAGCCCTAAAAGGTGCAGCAGGGTGGCGTGGAAATCGGGCATGGTCACGCGGTTCTCGGCGATGTAGTAGCCGAAGTCGTCGGTGGCGCCGTAGGTCATGCCGCCGCGCACGCCGCCGCCGGCCAGCCACATAGAGAAGGCGTGCGGATGATGATCCCGGCCGTCTCGGCCCTGGGCCGCGGGGGTGCGGCCAAACTCGGTGCCGAATATGACCAGCGTGTCCTCGAGCAGCCCCCGCGCTTTCAGGTCGCCCAAGAGGCCGGCGATCGGTTGGTCCACTTTGCGGGCGTTGCTCGAGTGGTTTTGCTGCAAGCCGCCGTGAGCGTCCCAGTAGTTGCGCGGATAGCTATGGCAGACCTGCACGAAACGGACGCCGCGCTCGACCAGGCGGCGGGCCAAGAGGCACTGCCGGCCGAACTCGTCGGTCGGCTCGAAGCCGATTCCGTACAGGGCCAACGTCGCCCGGCTTTCGCCGGACAGGTCCATGACCGCGGGGGCCTCCATTTGCATGCGGAAGGTCAACTCGAAGGCCTCGATGCGGGCTTCCAGGCGGGGGTCGGCGCCGGTCCGTTCCAAGTGGCGGAGGTTGTTTCGCCGCAAGAGATCGAGTTGCAAGCGTTGCAGGGCCGGGTCGGTCTCGCCGGGGGCCAGGTTGGCCAGCCGGGCGTCCTGGAAGCGCGTGGAGCCGTCGCCGATGCGCGTGCCCTGGAACGTGGCCGGCAGGAACGCCGAGCCGTAGTTCTGCGCCCCGCCGTGATACAGCGACGGACTGAGAACGACGAACCCGGGCAGATTCTGGTTCTCGGACCCCAGGCCGTAGAGCACCCAGGCGCCCATGCTGGGCCGGTTGAAAACCCCGTCGCCGGTGCACAGGGTCAGGCAGGCCGGGCCGTGCGATACCTGGTTGCCGCCGCTGATCGAGCGGATCACGCAGATATCGTCGATGCAACCGCCGATGCGCGGAAACAGCTCGCTCACTTCGACGCCGCTCTGGCCGTGGCGGTGGAAGCGCCAGGGCGATTTGAGCAGGTTGCCGGTTGCGGAGAACTCGACGCGCGGCCGGGCGAACGGCAGCGGCTGGCCGTCCATGGCGGTCAGCCGCGGCTTGGGATCGAACGTATCGACGTGCGAGACGCCGCCGTGCATGAAGAGGAAGATCACGCGCCGGGCCCGCGCGGGAAAGTGCGGCGACCGCGGCGCCAGCGGATTGCCGGCGTTACGCCTTTGGGCCGTCGCCTCCTCGGCAAGCAGCCCGGTCAGGGCCACGCTGCCAAAGCCACAGGCGATGCGGCGCAGCATGTCCCGCCGCGAAAAGGGACCGCCCTGGAGGGTAGGAATGTGCATGATCGTCTCCCTTGTCCTGTGACCACTCACCACTCATATTACTCCCTGGCCCATATTTCGGCACCGCACTCATTCAGAGGTTCGGCCTGCACGGCTGGACTTGACCCCTCCCCCACAGCGGTCGCACCATACGACAGTGAGATGGCCACGATCAACTTCGATCCGCATGATCTCGCCTCCGCGCCGGCGATGGCTTTGGTTAAGCTGCCGGGGCCGCTTTGAAACTCGGAAAACCAGGATGGCGGCATCGGTCAGCTTCAGCCGTTGTTTAGCCCCCGACTCTTGCGGGATGCTTGGAGAGATACTCCGCGTAACTACTGTACTGTTCCCGACTCAGGAGGTAGTCCCGGTACGCCCCAAAATGAAGGCGACAGTTGCGAATTAGCTCCGCGTAGCGCTCCTCCATTTCCTCTTGCGCGACGAGCCGACAAAACTTTTCCAACTCCTCCCCAAGCTCTTGACACTGTTCCGGGGAGGCACCGTCCATGCCGTAAAGGACGCCGGAGGGAAGTTCGTGCAACGAATAACGCAAGCGATCTGCGATCTTGTCGATCAGGCGCAGCCGCGACCGGCGGTCACCGGGGTCGTGCCTAATTGCTGCCCACAGGAGTCCCAGTTCTGTTAACTCTTCCGGTTGAAGTTGCTCGCGGCACCCGGGACAGCGCCACAAGTTCTCGGCGAAGCCGGCCAACCAGCGCGCGCAACCGGGCAAGCGAGCTTGATAGCCGGCGAGCAAGGCAGGAAAAACGGCCCGCTCGAACAACGGCCGACGGATGACAAAATTTATGCCGTGGTCTACGACCTGCTCGGCAATCGATCTGGCCCAGGGAAACCACGCCTTTGTGGCCGACACGACAAGGGCGTTGAGAAACGCGTCAAGGGCGAGCAATTTCTCGGCGCGCGGGGCGCGACTTTCCGCCGCTTCGTAGGCCTCCCAGAGCTTGCGTTGAACCTCGGTAAGCATTTGAACCAAAGGGGCCTAACTGTGAGTATGTAGAAATCCTTCCGCCTTTGTCCCACAAAAGGCAGAAAAGGTTCTCGCGTAAGATAACGACCAAGCTTTGCTGCGGCGGCCGTTGGATACCAATTAATCCACGTAAAGAAACTCATTCGCACAAAACAGCATCTGGCAGTAGCTTTGCCAGGCCGCCAGGCGGCTATCCGCTTCGGAGCGGCCCTTGGTCCTGGCAACATAATCGCGCAAATAGGCCGTGCCGTCTTGCAACTCCTCCGCCGTGGGCGGCCGGCCGAAGGCCCGGGCATGGGCCCGGCCCAGGCGGTCCGGATCGGTCGCCTGCGGATCGGCGAGCAGCGACCGCGCGCAGTGCAGCGCTTGCTCGCGCACGAACGGGTTATTCAACATGTACAGCGCCTGGGCGGGCACGGTGGTATCGTTTCGCGCCGCCGTGATGCCGTTGGGGTCGGCCGCGTCGAACAGGGCCAGCACGTCGGGCAGGGCGTTGCGCACCACGGGCAGGTACAGGCTGCGCCGCTTGCTTTGCAGGTAATACGGGTGCTCCGCCTTGACCCGGTTGGGGCGGAAGAAGTCGCGCTTCTTATCGATTACCTCGCCTTCGCGGAATAGGAACTCGGCCGCGTCGTCGCCGCCGACGGCCCGGTCCAGTTGACCGCTGACCGCCAGCACCGCGTCGCGCAGGGCTTCGGCTTCCAACCGGCGCCGCGGCATCCGCCACAGCAAGCGATTATTGGGATCGACCAATTGCGGATTCTTGTTCGTAGTGCGGGCTTTAGCCCGTTCGGGCAGAGACGGGCTAAAGCCCGCACTACGAGCATTCCCCCCTCCACCCTCCGTATTGGAAACCTGTTGATAGGTTGCCGACAGCACCATCAGGCGTTGCATCGCCTTGATCGACCAGCCGCTCTCGATGAAGCGGGTGGCCAGCCAGTCGAGCAATTCGGGATGGGTCGGCCTTTCCCCGCGGCTGCCGAAGTTGTCGCTGGTGGCTACCAGGCCTGCGCCGAAGTGATGCTGCCAGAGGCGGTTCACCAGGACGCGAGCGGTGAGCGGGTTATCCTTGCCGGCGATCCAGCGGGCCAGCTCGAGCCGGCCGCTTTGCGTGGTTTTGAGGGGCGCGTGGCCCGCGCCGGCGATGATCTGCAGGAAGCGGCGCGGCGTGACGTGGCCGAGGTTGTGGCGATTACCGCGAATGTGCACGCGCAGGTCTTTCGGCGTTCCTTCCTTTGGGGCCATGACCACGAAGGCCTTGTCGCCGGGGAGCTGGAACAGCGGCCATTCCTGGAACATGGTGGCGTTGCGGACCTCGTCCTTGAACACTTCCGCGCCGCGAAAGATGCCGGCCAGCGAGTAATAATCCACCGCCGGCACGGGATCGAACTTGTGGTCATGACAGCGGGCACAGCCGAGGGTCAGGCCCAGAAAGGCCCGGCCGGTCGTGTCAATCTGGTCATCGACGATGTCCATCCGGCTTTGCTCGATGTCCGGCTCGGCCAGCGCCTTGGGACCGACCATCAAGAAACCGGTGGCAATCACGCGCTCGGCCGTAGCAGGCACGCCCGGCGAGCCGAGCCGCGTAAGCGGCCGGGTTGTTGGCGGGGCGTAACCCGGCTCCTTACGGAGTTCGGCTCGCCGAGGGTTACTATCGGCCGGCAACAGGTCGCCCGCCAGTTGCTCGATGATGAACTGGTCGTATGGCTTGTCCTGGTTGAAAGCCGCGACGACGTAATCGCGGTAGCGGAAGGCATAGCGCATCACCGCGTTGGCGTCGTTGGCGGTGGTGTCGGCATAACGGACCACGTCCAGCCAGTGGCGGGCCCAGCGCTCTCCGTAGTGCGGCGAGGCCAGCAGCCGATCCACGACCTTGGCAAAGGCATCGGGCGAATGGTCCGCGAGAAAAGCGTCCATCTCTTGCGGAGTAGGCGGCAGGCCGGTCAGATCGAACGTCACCCGGCGCAAGAGCGTGCGTTTGTCCGCCGCCGGCGCCGGCCCTAGCCCGGCCGATTCCAGCTTCGCCAGGATGAACCGGTCGAGCGGGGATTTCGGCCAGCTCGTCCCGCGCACGGCGGGCGGGGCCGGGTCCTTTACGCGCTGAAAGGACCAGAAGCTTTTTTGCTCGGCGGTGAACCTGGCCTCGCTGAGCTTGAGCAAGGGCGCCAACATGCCGAAGCGCTCGGCCAAGTGGGACTGGACGCCTTTCCGCTCGGAGTCGGACAAGGCCCGGTTGTAGATAATGGCCTCCGACACGTCGCCGCGAATGTGGCCCGACCACGCCAGCGCCTTGCCCATGTACAGACCGATATCGTCGCGGTGGCGGATGTCGGGCACGGTGTCCCGTCCCTGGACAGGACGCTTGATCGGGCTCTCCGCGGAAGGAACGCCGTCGATGAAGATGCGCGTCGTGTTCTTCATCGGCCCGGGCATCTTGACGAAACTCAAAAGGACCGGGCGGTCATAAAGGGATTGGAAAGACCCGGGACCGAGGGTGGCGTCGTGGTTCCAGCCGCCGGCGAATTGAAGCTCTGGTTCGGGTGTGCGGCGGATCTGCACCAGATAAGCGAGCGGCCGGCCGGGATCGCCTCCCGGATTGGCCGGGTTACCGATGCCGAGAATGCCGTCGTAGGGCGGCTGGGCGTCGTGGCGCTTCAGATTCACGACCAGGAAGAGGGTCACGGCGGCGTCGCCGCGAATGTCCACCGGATGATCAGGCGACCCGGCCAGGCCGTCGCCCACGTCGAAGCGCACTGCCGGACGGCGATTGACGCCGCCCGCCGCGACGAAGCGTGGCGCGGTTCCCACGCCGCCCGCGCGCACGCCGGCAGTGGCGCTCAGATCGCGTCCGCGGCCGCTGGCGTCCGGCCAGACGTGGACCGCTTTGCCATCGGTCAGCGGCAAGGCGTCGGCCCGGTACCAGGCCTGCAAATGGCTGCGGAGGGTTGGGTCATTTGGGGCAAGACCAGGTACCGTGGCGGGCCCCTTGGTCACCGGCACCGGCGTTTTGACAGGATCGTTGGGCCAGACCGCGCCGGCTTTCACCCAGGCGACGAGGTCCGCGATCTCCTGGGCTTTCAGTTTGTCGTCCGGCGGCATTTTGAGGACCCCGGTTTGGCGCACGGCCCGCACCAATCGGCTGTCGTCCGGCCTGCCCGGCACGACCACGGCACCCGACTCGCCCCCCTGGACCAGGCCATCGCGCGTGTCCAGGCGGAGGCCGGCCTTGGCTTTGTCGGGGCCGTGGCATTTCCAGCAACGGGCCGCCAGCAGGGGCCGAACCTTCTTTTCGAAATGCTCCAGAGTCGCCGCTGGCGGCGCTTTGTCCGCCGGCGGCGCGGACCGGCAGACCGCGGCCGTTACAAGGAACAAACCGAGAATGAGAAGGACGGTTCGGCTGCCGGCGGGCATGTTGGGTCTCCTCTCAGCGGATAGCGAAACTTTCCAGGGCGGGTTTTGGAATGATTCTACCTCCAACCGGTTTCCGCCGCAACCAGCTGGTTTCAAGGCCGCCGGTTTCCCTCACTCTACGAAAGCGATATTGCCCGGATTCACGTCCACCATGAAAACGCTGTAACCTTCGAGAACTCGGAGGATGGCCTGGACTTCCGGCCAGCGCGGCCCGAATTGCTCCTTTTTCTCGGCGCGCCAATCCGCCATGACTTCTTCCGAAAAATCAGGAGGCTTATCAAGAAAGGCACCGGCGAAATCGAGGACAAACGGCCTTTTGACGATGGTCATCTCGATAACCCAAAGGTCGTCGTCAAAGCGGAAGAGTCTCGGAACATGACAGCTGTGGATCTTCTCCACGCCATGCTTTTTGAGGCGGAGATAAACGTCCCGTTCCCGGCAATAGTCCTTTTCATGCTGATGCACCTTGATAGCCGAGCGCGCTTCCCCGTTTTCGCGCTGACTTTCGGTGACCAATACGATACCATGAACACCAAAGCCGAGCTCATCCCCCAGCGCCAACCCATGTCGTTGGGCATAATCCCGAGCTCGCCGCAGAAGTTCGTCTTTGAAAGCCATGAGTGCAGCCTTCCAAAGAAATAACGGTTACTCCGCCGACGTTCAGATGCATCTGAGCGTCAACGGACACATCTTTTCCATCGGTCAACTCGGTCCGGACTTCTTACTCTTGGACGATCCGAACGACCACCCGCCCACCACTGCCGAAATCACGCTCTCCATCGACGGCCGCGAACGACGCTGGCAGGTCTTCTTGCCGGACGGCATCGTGGCGAGACAAGCGGAAACCCGGATCGCCAGCTGCCGCAACCAGTCCACCTGACATCCCGAATTATTGCAACCCTTCTCCCACCCCAGGGGGAACGGAGGATCTCCTCCCAGCCGTCAACCGCCGTTAGGAAACGGATCTATCGGGTTCTGGGCCCTTCAAAAAAGAAAAAATTCCCTCAACTGGCATCGCATTTTTTGATGCCGTATTGTTACGATGCAGATTGAGGATAGTTAGAGTGTTTGCGTGGGGAGCCGAGGCGACCGCTCGCCCACGTCTTCGGCTCCCCGCTAAACGTCGCCAATCCACTCTGCGAAGGATTTTTCCCCGGCTGCCACATACCCTAACAGACGACAATCAGCCCGGAAACAGCACCAGGCCCCATGATGGGAAGCGACCTTGCTGCCCCCTCACCCTACCGGTAGGGTGAGGGGCAATAAAAGGAGGCCAGGGCTTTGCAAAACAACTTCGATGCCGCCTGGCGCGCCAGTGCGCTCAAGGGCGAGGCCGAGGCCGTCAAGCGCCTCGTGGCCGCCTTGCAGCCGCTGTACAGCTTTTGTCTGTACCGCGTCGGCCGTAATCGCCATCTGTGCGAGGAAGTCGTCCAAGAAACCCTGCTCAAGGCCATCAAGACCCTGGAAAACTACGATCCCGAGCGGGCCCGCCACAACATCTTTCCCTGGCTGACCGGCCTGGCCCGCAATGAAATCCACCGCGTCCTGGGGCGGGAACGCTCGGTGTCGCTGGAAACCTTGTGGGCCAACATGGACCGCGAGTTGTTGGCCATCTACAGCCGGCTGGAATCCGAGCCGTTCGCCGACGAGCTTTTACAGCGCCAGGAGACGCGCGAGCTGGTCAACGCCACCATGTCGCAGTTGCCCCCGCATTATCGTGAAGTGCTCGAAGCGAAGTACCTCACCGGCAAGAGCGTGCGCGACCTGGCGGCCCGCTGGCGCGTATCGGAGAAGGCGGCCGAATCGACCCTGACCCGCGCCCGCAAGGCCTTTCGCGCCACCTTCCTGGCCCTGTCGGGCAACCTGGCCCTGGCGAGCGGCCGGTGTTAACCGGCCGGTTTACACCGGCCGCTCGCCGGCAAAATTGAACCGGCCGGTTTACACCGGCCGCTCGCCGGCAAAATTGAACCGGCCGGTTTACA
>CAZFGM010000019.1:18031-22034 GCA_964518515.1 uncultured Alcaligenaceae bacterium
CCGGCCGCTCGCACGCAAAGAAACCGAGGATAGCCATGAACCATTCCGACGTTGGCGAACACAATCTGGAACGCCTTCTGGGAACTGCGTACAAGCCCGAGTCGGCCGATCCGGTATTCGCGCAGACGGTGGAAGAATACCTGTGCGCCGTGGCCCAAGACCTTGCAGCCGGGCGAGCACAACCTCCCTCGCCAGCGAAGCCTTCCCTGCCGGACGAAATCCGGCTGCGGCGCTTGCGCCGCCGTCTGGGCTGGGCCATGGGACTGGCGGCTTCGGTGTTCCTGGTCTTCCTCTTTTCCTACGGCAAGAATAGACCTTCGCCGCCGGAGCCTGGCGATTCGCAAGCGCGTCCCGAAAAACCCCAGCCGCCCGCCCTGCCCCGGCCAGTAGTTCAGGAACTGGCCGTCGGCCAGACGCCGTTGGCCCGGCCTTCCCCCACCGCCGGCAAGTCCATTCCCCTGGGTACAACCCTGGCCACCCGCGCCGGCGAGCGCCGCCGCGTCACCCTGGCCGACGGCTCCGTCCTGTACCTGAATCAAAATACCCGCGTCACCCAGACCGACCTGCGCCATCTGGAACTGGCCGCCGGTGAAGTGTATGTGGAGGTCGTCCCAAGGCCTGACGATCCCTTCCAGGTGAAGACGCCGCGCCGCCAGGTCACCGCCCTGGGCACGCGCTTCGCAGTCCAGGCCCAAGACCAGGGCACCGGCGTCGTCGTCACGCAGGGCAAGGTCAAAGTCAGCGGCGTGGCCAAAGTCGTCGAAGCGGGCCAGCAGATCGAGCCGGGCAAGAACCGGGTGCAGCCGGCGCCGCGGGCCACCCACCTGCTCGACTGGACGCGCGAATTGATGGCCGCCGCCGAGTCGCCGCTGGTGCCGTGCAGCAAGTACGCCGGCGGCGCCCTCATCGCCCTCGACCCCAACGGCCAGGAAATGAACCTCACCTTGCGAAAATACGGCGTCGATGTTCACATCGAGGACGGCTTCGCTCGCACCACCATCGATCAGACGTATTTCAACAACCAGTATTCGCTGCTGGAAGGCACGTTTTATTTCCCGCTGCCGCCGGACGCCACGCTGTCGCGGCTGGCGATGTACGTCGAGGCGGGCAACAACATGTGGAAGCTGATGGAAGGCGGCATGGCCGAGCGCGAGCACGCCCGCAACGTCTTCGAGACAATCCGCTATGCCCGCCGCGATCCGGCCCTGCTCGAATGGGTGGACGGCAGCACCTTCAAGATGCGCGTCTTCCCGCTCGACGGCCGGCGCGAAAAACGCATCATCCTCAGCTACACCCAGCGCCTGTCCTCCTTGTACGGCACCACCCGCTATCGCTTCCCCGGCGGGCACAACATGGAGCTGGTCAACGAGTGGCAATTCAACGCCCGCATCCTGAACTCGGCCAATCTGCGCTGCACCAGCGAAAGCCACCCGAACATGGACGTCCGCATCGCCAAGGGGACTAACGACCTGATCGCCACGGCGTCGGCCAGGCTTATCAAGCCGAACCAGGATGTAACCCTGGAGATTTTCGGCAAGAACCCGGCCGCCCGCGATGAGGCTCGCTTTGCCAGCCATCTGCATGACGGGGCGCAATACCTCATGCTCCGCTACCGGCCAACTTTGCAGAGCCAGCCGCAGCGCGAGCGCCGCGACTGGGTATTCCTGTTCGAATCGTCCGCCAACCGCGATCCCCTGCTGGCCCGCGCCCAGATCGACGTGCTTCGTAACCTCCTGATCAATGCCGAGCACGACGACACATTCAGCCTGCTGACGGCGGGAACGCGGGTGCGGTTGTTCGACAAGGCGCCGCGACCTGCCACGGACCAGAACATCGCAGAGGCGGTCAAGTTTCTCGAAGCGGCCCACCTGATCGGCGCCCTTGACCTTGGCCAGGCCCTGCATGCCGCCCGGCCCTTCCTGAAAGCGGCCAAGAACCCGTACCTGGTTCACCTGGGCGCGGGCGTGCCGGCCATGGGCGAGCGCCGTGACGACGTGCTCGCCAAGGCGATTCCCGGCGGCGTCCGCTACGTCGGCGTCGGCGTCGGCAAGCGCTGGAACCGCGCCTTCATGAAGCAGGCCGCCGACCGCACCAGCGGCTTTTTCACTAACATCAATCCCGATGAGCCCATCGCCTGGCGGGCGTTCGACCTGTTGGCCACGCTGAACACGCCGCGCCTCCATGAGCTGCGCGTCGTGGACAACGCCGAGAAAGTGACGTTCCTTAGCGAGACGGCCTCCCTCAGCCAGGGCAAGGAGCTATGCACCGTCGCACGCATCGATGCCGGGCGAGCGGTTCCGGAAAAAATCACCGTCGCCGGCAAGCTGAACGGCAAGCCCTTCGTCCGCGAGCTGGCGGTGCGTGACGTGGTCCCCAACGCCGGCTACTTGCCGCGGGCTTGGGCCAAGCTCGAAATCGACCGCCTGCTGGCCGACAATGCCGAGGCCAACAAGAAGAAGATCACCGACCTGAGCATGAAATCCTACGTCATGTCGCCCTTCACCTCGCTCCTCGTCCTGGAGACCGAGGCGGATTTCCAGCGCTACAACGTGGACCGCGGCCGCAAGGACCACTGGGCGATGTACGAACTGCCCGCCCAGATCAAGAGCAAGGGCTACGAGGCGCCGGGAGGTCAGCCCCAGGCCCAGCAAAAATCCGCAGAGGACAAGAAAGGCACCGTCCAGGACGTGCTCAACACCATCCTCGTGAGCGTGCCGCCGCCGGCGCTGCACTCTCCCGATCAGCCGCAGCAAAACCTGCCCAATGCGGTGACCGTCCAGCAATACTTCACCGGGGCGTTTGGCGTGCCCCTGCTGGAAAAGCAATTTGCTGATGACCCCGTTGCCAAGTTGCGGAATTATTTACTGCAATTAAGAGAGGATGAAAAACGCAGGGCAGATTGGATATTTATCGATACGAGCACGCAGAAACGGTTGGATGACCTTTTGAAGATGCCCTATCTACGCTTGGAGGCCGTTCCCGGGTGGGACCCGGCCGATCCGAAAACCATAACGATACCCGTTCAGATCACCCCGGTCATGCCGGCCACCAATTCCACGCCGCCGGGCGTGGTGGTACCGATCATCCCGCAGCCGGTTCCGCCGCCGGGGGGCACCACGCCACTGACGCCGCCGCTGGTATTACCGCCCCGTTTCCCGCCCACGCCAGGGGTTGCGCCCGGACCTTTTGGGGGTCAGTTCGGTCAACAGGGTCAGTTCGGGGGTCAGGCCGGTCAGGCCGGTCAATTCGGTCAGTTTGGCCAGGCCGGTCAGTTTGGCCAGTTCGGCCAATTCGGTCAACCATTTGGCCAATTTGGCCAGTTCGGCAACCAGGTCGGCCAGTTTGGTAACCCATTTGGCAAAGACCAGCCGAAGCCGGGTTCTCCGAAAATTGACTGGGTGCAATATTATCGCAACCACGGCTATCAGATTTCTACGACGTACGATGGTGGTTGGGTCTACACCCCCGGAGGTAACCAGCGCATTCAATATGCCCCGGTGTTTGTCAGCCCGACCATGCAATGGGCAGTGCCCAACGGCGTCCTCTAGGGACCGCCCGCCGGCCTTCCTCCTTGGGAGGGAAACCCAGCTAGGGACCTTACGGAATTGATGCTTTTGAACCCCATATCGAAAGGGTGGGGTAGCCTCGGCGGAAAGGATAGCGGCAGTAAGCAACGGATTCCGGATGCTTCGAATAACCAATGGGCCTTGGAAAAGCTACTGGAAGCTCGTCTCAGCCGGCTCCGACACACCGAGGTGACCAAAGGGTTGACCGAGGAGTTACTGGTGCAGGAGGTGGAAGCCCTGCGGCTGGAACGGCTGATTCAGCAGCTCGAACAAGCCCAGCAGCCCGTTTACCTCTATCAGCGCCCGGCGTTCACGGGCCATTACCGCTTCTTCAACGACCTGACCCTGTACGCGCCCGGGCTGAACACCACCTGGGCAATGAGCAAGTCTACCAAGTCCGCCGCCGCCGCCAAGCCAAAGAAGCCCAGGGATTGCCC
>CAZFGM010000020.1:0-21865 GCA_964518515.1 uncultured Alcaligenaceae bacterium
GACGATCTCCTTGGGCAGCGGCTGGAGTGGATCTGGTTTCGGCGGCTGCCCCGCCCCCGCCGGCGCCGCGCCGCCGGCCAGCAGCAAGAGCACGGCCAGTCGGACCGGGAATCGCGCTTGCATGAGTCATCTCCTTCATAGCGAGTAACAAAAGTGTCAGACCCAAATGGCAGGGACTTGATCCCTAGCGGGATAGCAAATCAACCGGCATTGTACGCCAGGCTGTGCGGGCGGTACAGCAAAACCGATCCCGACACCCGGCCCGTGGATTTGGCCCCGCAACCGGAATTGACGCGAGTAGCGAAATGATAATCGTAATGGCAATAGAATAAATGACTTGCAACGTTTTCCACTCGCGTCAACAGCTTTTGAATTTGGCGTGAGTGGTATCGAATTGCCAATCGTCAACCAAGAGCCCGATCCCCTACCGAGCCAGGCACGGCGTGCGGAAGCGGAAGTTTTCGCGGTCGCGCTCGAGTTGGCCGGCGAGGGTCAGGGCGGCGCCCGAAAGCAACGACGTGAAGCCGAAACGCCGGCGGACTTCGTCTTTGACCTCCAGCAGGCGGCGGGCGCGATCGTCGTCTGGGTCGGCGAACAGGGCAGGCGGCGGCTGGGCGGATTCCAGCGGCGCCAGCTCCACGCCCAGAAACCGCAAGGGCAGACGCCGCTGGTAGAGCCGCTCGAAGCGGTCGCGGGCCGCCTCCTGCACCTCCTCGTCGCGGTCGGTCGGCTGGCGGAACAGTTCCCGGCCGGAAGCGCTTTCGTAGTCGCCGTAGCGGATGGTCACGGTCACGCCGCGGGCGGCCTGGCGGTGGAAGCGCAGCCAGGAGCAGGCGCGCTCGACGAGGTAGCCGACCATGGCGGCGAGAAAGGCGCGGTCGGCCACGGGCGGATCGAAGCTGGCCCGCCGGCCAACGCTCTGCTGCGGCCGGAGCGGCCGCACCGGCCGCGGATCGATGCCGTGCGCCTGGGCATGGAGCACCGGCCCTTTCTTCGGCCCGAACATCCGCGCTAAGAGTGGTTCCGGCATGCCCGCTACCGCGCGCACGTGCTGTACGTTGAGGCGGTCGAGCCGCGCCGCCGTCTGCGACCCCACGCCCGGCAGCACCCGCGCCGGCCAGGGGGCCAGGTACTCGACCTCGCCGCCGGCCGGCACGTGCACGTGCTTGCCCGGCTTGGCGGCGTTGGTCGCCACCCGCGCCACCAGCTTGTTGGCCCCGCTGCCCAACGACACGCTCAGCCGCGTCTCGTCGCGGACCGCCTCGCGCAGGTCGGCGGCGAGAGTGGAAAGTGGAGTGGGGAGAGTGGAGCGCGGAGAGTGGGGCGCAGAGAGTGGAGAGTTCCGCGCTCCACTCTCCACGCTCCGCGCTCCACCCTCCACGCATCCCGTCAGGTCCAGATACAGATCATCCAGGGCGGCTACCTCGACCACCGGCGTTCGCTCGGCGCAAATGGCCAGGACCTGGCGGGCCGCCTGTTCATAGCGCGGATAGGCGCCGGGCAGCACGATCAGGTCGCGGCACCGGTGGCGGGCTTCCGCCAGGCGCATGCCGGTGGATACGCCGTCGCGCCGGGCCTCGTAACTGCAACTGGCGACCACGCCGGTCCCCACGGCCACCGGCCGACCGCGCAACTTCGCGTCGTCACGCTGCTCCACCGAGGCGAAGAAGGCGTCGATGTCGAGATGAACAACGGTGCGGTTTGAAAAGGTCATCATGGTGCCCAATCACGGGTGCGCGTGAGATACTATACAAAATTATACATTAACGGAAAGGCCAGAATCGGCGGTGGACTCTATTTCGGCGGAATAACCACGTGGCTGGCGAAGACAATGCGTTCTCGCCAGCGGAAATGAAAATCTGGATCAAGCAAATCCGTGTTCTTATCCATCGCAAACCGATAATCAAAATTGCCAATTACCAATTGCCAATTGCCAATTTTTGAAGAGGATTCGGTCATACCATAAAATGTTGGGTGCCGGGCGCCGGCTCGAGGAGGATTTTCCGAGCGCAAAAGGCAAGCATTGAAAAGAGCACCGCATGACCTGGATCAAAACCATTGGGCCAGCCGAAGCCGACGAACCGTTGCGCCGACATTATGAGGCGGTGTACGCTTTGTATCCGCCGGAGTATGGGCTGGAGGTGCCGGCCGTGCAACGGGCCGACGGCAGCGCCGATAGCATCGTTGCGGCCCACAGCCTGATTCCCGAGGCCCTGGGCCACGCCCTGGCCGCCTATGGCGTGCTTCTTTCTCCCGACCTGCCGCTGTCGCGCCGGCAGCAGGAAATGATCGCCACGGTGGTATCCGCCCTCAACGCATGTTTTTACTGAGTGGAAAGTCACGCCGAGTTCCTGCGCCGGATTTCCCTGGACGAGGAGCTCGCCGCCGCGTTGCGGCGGGATTACACGCAAGCCCCCCTGTCGGCCGCCGACCGGGCCATGCTCGACTACGCCGCCCAGCTGACCCGCCAGGCCTGGCAGGTCACCCGCGCGGATCTCGACCGCCTGCGCCAGGCCGGCTTCGATGACCGGGCCATCCTGCAAATCAACCTCATCGCCAGCTGGTTCAATTACATCAACCGCGTGGCCGACGGCTTGGGGGTGGGACGGAGTTAGCGTGGAAAAGTAAGAAATGCCAACGCCGAGCCTGGCCTTCACACAGCCACGGGTGCGGGAAGGAAAAGCGGTTTCAGCCCGGTAAATAAAAATCCCGCCCGGGTAGGGGGACCAGGGCGGGATTACAGACCCCGCAGGGTCGAAGACTCGCCTGCGGGCTTGGGACAGATCGTTTACTTCTTGGCCGTGAACAGCCGATCGATGTCGGCGTCGCTCATGGTCTGGACGCCGTTGTGGGTGTCGAGGACCAGGGCGGTGCCGCTGGGCGTGACCCACACCAGGTGGTTGGCGATGCGGAAGACGTTCTTGGCGGTGGGCTGCCGTTCCAGGATGCGGAAATAGGCTTCGCTCATGGCCTTGACGGTGACGGTGGTCATCTTGGCCTCGTAGGCCTCGTCGATCCAGACGCCGCCGAACTCGACGCAGTTGCGGGTGCCGAGCCAGCGCGTGGCCGTGTTGGACAGCCGACTCTGGCCGCGCAGATTGTTGTTATCGCAGGACAGATCGACGCCGAGCTTGCCGGCCTGGACGGCATCCTTGTTGCCCTGGCGGAAGGCGGCGTTGGCCGAGTTGTAGGCGTTCCAGCGATCGCGGGCCTCCTGCAGGCTCAGGATGGTCTTGTCGCCCTTGGCGTCGCCCGAGGTCACCTTGGCGAATTCGCGTTCGGCGTAGCCGCCGCGGCCCTGGAAAGCCTCGCCGGCCTTGCTCTGGGTCTTCTTGAGGAAGTCCAGCACCGGGACGGGCGTATCCTTGGGGCCTCTCTGCAAGGCCGCCGGAGGAGCGCCGGCCGGGCCGCCCAGGTTGAAGGCCACGTTCGGCTTGCCGTCCTTGCGGACGGCGCCGCCGGCCACCGGCACCGGAGCGTCCGGCATGATCAGGTAGCTGGTGTAGGGCGTGGTGATGCCGTAGCGCTTGGCCAGGGACACCAATTCCTCAACCAGCTCCTTCTTCTCGCCGTTAAGGCGGATTTGATCGAGCAGGTAGCCGACCTTGCGGCGAGCCCACAGATCCTCGACGAAATCCTTGGCGTCGCTGGTCTTTTCCGGGAAATTAAGCTCGTAGACGAACTCGCGGCTTTCCTTGCCGATGTGGCCGGTCAACTTGACGGCGGCGTGGCCTTTTCCGGTGTAGCGGCCGAGGACCACGAGCTGGCTGCCGTGGAACAGGTCGGGCAGCTGCGGCGGATAGATTTCGCTCAGGCTCACGCCCGGGCTGATCGTCAGCTTGAGGTTGGCCAGAATCGGATTGGAAATCTTGCTGAACAGGCTGGACACGCGCGATTCGATGTCCTCCGCTTCGCGGACGAAGGTGCTGAGGGCTCGGCTATCCTCGGCCAGCTTGTCGAGCATGCTGGCGTTGACGTCGTCGCCGACGCCGAAGGTGAAGATGCGCGTGTTGGCGTTGTTCTTTTTGAGGATGTTGGCCAGGATTTTGTCGGTGTTGGTTTCGCCGATGGTAGGCCGGCCGTCGGTGAAGAAGACGATGTTGAAAGTGCGGCCCTCATCCATGGGCGGCCGCAGACTCAGGGCGGTTTCCAGAGCGTCGTTGATGGCCGTGCCGCCGGTCGCTTCCAGGCCGTCCACCCATTTCTTGGCCCGCTGGACTTCGGCGGTGGAGAAAGGCATCATTTGATCGGTGTACTTGTTGACGGTGGTGGCGAAGTTGATGCAGGCGAAGCGGTCCTTGGCGCCGAGGTTGGCCAGGCAATACTTCATGGCGTTGCGGGCCTGGGTCATGCGTTTGCCGCGCATGCTGCCACTCGTATCCAGCACCAGCACCATGTCGCGCGGCACCTGCTGTTCCTTGGACAACTCGGCCCGCGGCGAGATCAGCAGCATGAAGTGGCCGTTCTGGCTGGTCGGCCGGTGCAGGATGGCCGTCAGGCCCACGTCTTTCGACCCGGCCTGGTAGAAGAGCTGGAAATCTTTATCGAGCAGAGCCTGGTCCTTCTCGAAGCCGATGACGGCCTGCTTGTCGTTAGGCCGGGCGATGGTGATGGCGTGCGTCGGGCTGTAGATGTTCTGGATGGGGTGCTGCGATTTCAGCGTGGCGTTGATCGAAAATTTCTCCAGCGTGCTGGTGGCCTTGCCGTCGGTCTTGAGCGGGTAGACGTACTCGATCAGGCCATGGTCGCTTTGAGCAATGGAAGTGTAGCTGATCGTGATCTTCTGATCGCCGTTGTTTCTACTCTTGGGAGGAACCGGGAAGACTCGCAAACGGATCAGGTTGTTTCCCAGGTATTCCAGGAGGCCGGGGTCCTGGGTGCGCTGCACGATGTCGGTGTAGATCTTGCGCGCCTTGTCGGCCTCGACCAGCTCGCCCGGAACTTCCTTGCCGTCCACCCACATGGTAAACTTGCGGACGCTGGCGCCCTTGGGGATGGGGAAGATGTACGTCGCCTCGAGCGGGCGATCGGTGTGGTTGCGGAACGTCTGCTCGATCTTGGTAATGGCCACCTGATCATCGATGGCGATGGTGACATGGTGGTTGAGCATGGCCAGGGGCGGAACTTTCTTTTCGACGGGAATAAGGATGCCGGCGGCCCGGCCGCTCGTGGCCAGGCCCAGCACCACCAGCACTGCTAGAATACGACGCATGACAAACCCCTTTCGTCTTTTTTGGGCTTGGAGATATTCGTCTATGTTTTAGACGAAGCGGCCAAAAGATTGGATTGCACTTGGCCGCCTAGTTACGAATTGTTACACGGTCAAGGATGCATCGCCTCTCGCGTGATGCCGGACCTGTGAAAACAAGCCTAGCAAGGATACAATGTTTGAGAAACTTCCAGAGGCGGTCACCCTAAATGAAAAACCGCCAGCCTTCAAGATGGGAATAACCATGTACCGGTCCTGGGGATTTGCTTTTCTGGCCCTGGGGACGTTCCTTGGGTTCGCCGACACCGTCCGGGCCAATGGCGCGAAGAAGCCCAACATCATTTTCATCCTGGCCGACGACCTGGGCTACGGCGACCTGGGCTGCTACGGCCAAAAGAAAATCAAGACTCCCAACCTGGATCGCCTGGCAGCGCAGGGGCTGCGCTTCTGCCAGTTTTACGCGGGCAGCACGGTCTGCGCTCCCAGTCGCTGCTCCCTGATGATCGGTCAGCATACCGGTCATTGCCGGATACGCGGCAATGCCCGCGTGCCGCTCCGGCCCGAGGACGTGACCGTGGCCGAGCTCCTCCGCGCCGCCGGCTACGTCACCGGCCTCATCGGCAAATGGGGACTGGGCGAGGACGGCAGCACCGGCGTCCCCAATCGCCGGGGTTTTGATTACTTCTTCGGCTACCTCAACCAGCATCACGCCCACAATTACTATCCCGACTTCCTCTGGCGCAATCAGGACATGGTGGCCATTCCAGGCAACGTCGTCAAGGACAACGTCGCCTCCAAGAAAACCACCTATGCCCAGGACCTGTTCACCAAGGGAGCTTTGCAATTCCTTGAGAAAAATCGGACCAAACCCTTTTTTCTGTACTTGGCCTACACCATTCCCCACGCCAACAACGAGCGCGGCAAACTCGAAGGCAACGGCATGGAAGTCCACAGCGATGCTCCGTATACCAAGGAGCCTTGGCCGCAGGCCCAGAAAAATCACGCCGCCATGATCACCTACCTGGACCGCGACATCGGCAAACTGTTCGACAAGCTGCGCGAACTGGGCCTGGACGAGGAAACCATCGTCTTTTTCTCCAGCGATAACGGCCCGCACCGGGAAGGGGGCGCCGATCCCTATTTCTTTCTCAGCGCCGGCGTTCTGCGCGGCTTCAAGCGGTCCCTGCACGAAGGCGGCGTCCGCGTGCCGTTGATCGTTCGCTGGCCCGGCAAGGTCCCGGTGGGCGAGACCGACCAGGTTGGCGCTTTCTGGGATTTCCTGCCCACCGCCGCCGAGCTGGGCGGAGGAAAAACACCGGCGGGACTGGACGGCCTGTCCCTAGTCCCTACTCTTTTGGGAAAGACACAGAAACCGCACGATTTTCTGTATTGGGAATTTCACGAGGGCGGTTTCCAGCAAGCGGTTCGCACCGGCACCTGGAAAGCCGTGCGGCCGAAGGTGGGCGGGCCTGTGGAACTTTACGACCTGGGCAAAGACCTGAGTGAAAAAACCGATGTGGCCGCCCGCCATCCCGAAGTAGTGCGGCGGATTGAAGCTTACCTGCGGATCGCCCGAACCGAATCGCCGGATTGGCCGATCAAGAAGGGGAAAGGAAAGAAATAAGGTTCAAGCCCCGAGGCGAGCCGGGGTCCGAGCCGGAAGCGTAAGCGACGGATCCTTCGCTCCGTCGCTTACGCTTCCGGCTCGGATCCCCTTGGCACCAAAAAAAGTCTTGCAGCAACCTCTTGAACCCAACCCCCCAAAAAAGGTATAAACTAAGGAATTCGGGTCTGTGCCCGCAATGTTGGTTAACGGAGAAAGAAGCTATGCCCAGCCCTTTACCGGGAATGGATCCCTTTTTGGAGGATGAAAGGCACTGGCCGGTGTTTCAGCACCACCTGGTGGGCTGTCTGTACCAGATGCTCTTGCCGGGCCTGGTGGACCGTTACCGGGCGCGGGTGTGCCAGCGCCATTACGTCACCGAGCAGGCGCTGTTCACGTCGGTTATCCGTGAAGAGCACCATGAGGAAAATATCGAAATCCGCCAGCGGACCGATAACCGGCTGATCACGCTGGTCGATGTGGTCAGCCCGGCCAACCGCACGACCGCCAGCGGCCGCCAGGCCTATCTGGAAAAACGCAAGGAAGGCCGTTCCGCCGGCGCCAACCTGGTGGAGATCGACCTGGTCTTGCAGGGCCAGCCCATGCTCGATTATTCGCGCGAAGGGCTGCCCGAATGGGATTACGGCGTGACGGTCACGCGCTCGACGCAGCCGGAGCGCTATGAAATCTATACGGCAACGCTGCAGAAGCGGTTGCCGCGCTTCCGCCTGCCCCTGGCCGCCGACGACCGCGACACGGTGCTCGACCTGTACGCCGCCTTCGCCCGTGCTTACGACCAGGGCAACTTCGCCGCCAAGATCGACTACCAGCGCGATCCGCCGACCAGCCTGCGCGACGCCGATCGGCAATGGCTGGACAAGCTCTTGAAGGAACAGAAACTGCGGAAGTGAAGCATCGGCCTTGCGGATTGCTTGCCATGGCCCAGCCGCGCTGTGTGGTCCCGCATCTCTTGGTGATAGCCGCCTTCAGCCGGCATGCGCAGGCTATCGCCTGGGCCGCGGAGCGACTCGAAGCCGCCTACGGGCCCCTCGGCATCGTCAGCCTGCCTTATCGGTTCGAGCACACGCAATACTACACGGCAACGATGGGAACCGGCTTACAAAAACAATTCCTCGGTTTCCAGAACCTGATTTCGCCGGATATGCTGGCCTCCATCAAGCTGCATACCAACGCCCTGGAAGCGGAGCTGGCCGAAGGTGGTAGATTTCCCGAGGCGCGGCCGCTAAATCTCGACCCGGGCCTGTTACAGCTTGGCAAGTTCATGCTGGCATCCACCAAGGACCAGGCCCAGCGCCTTTATCTGCGCGACGGCGTCTTCGCCGAGGCGACCCTTTATTTCACGGGGGGCAGCTTCGAACCCTGGCCGTGGACCTATGCCGATTATCGCGAGCCGTTTGTTCGAACCGCGTTGGGCGAATTCCGCGAGTATTACCGGCGGCGCTTGCAAACCACCGCCACGGAATAGGCTCTTTCCGGCCTTGGCAAGTGCCATCCCAGCAGCTCGAATTCGTGGAGCAGACATTTTGTCTGCCCCGAGCTTCGGCAGACAGGAATGTCTGCCACACGGCAAAAATTTGCCGCCCAGTTCAGTTCTTTTTTGAGGATTCCTTCTTTCTCTCCTGCACGTCAAGGTACAGGTCCAGGGCTTGCGTCATGGTGCACAGGCTGCTGGGCATGGTCTTGAGAGCGGCGGCGATGGTTTTGAACAGGGCGTGCGCCTCGGCCCTATAACGTTCTTCGCCGGTCCTGGCCCACAGCCGGACCAGGTTGCGGGCGGCCACGCTGTTGCCCGACGGCTGAGCGCCGTCGTACTGGTCCTTGCTGCGGGCGAACAGCTTTTCGTGATCGTGGGCGGTGAAGTAATAGCCACCCCTTTTTACCGGGGCTTTCTTGTCCCCGGCTTTCTTGTCGCCGTGATATTGGATCATCGTCTCGGTCAAAGCGCGTGCCTCGTGGAGCCATTTCTTGTCCTGGGTGGCGTCGTGGAGGCACAACAGGCCGTGGACGAGGAAAGCGTAATCTTCGAGGTAGCCGTTGACCGCGGCCTTGGCGGCCTGCCCGGGCGCGGCGCCGTAGGTGCGCAGCAGCCGGCCCTCCTTGGTCTTCTGATTCTTGAGCACGAAGTCCGCCGCCTTGGCCGCCGTCGCGATGTACTGCGGTTCTTCCAAAATCATGCCTGCCTCGGCGAAACCAGCGATCATCTGCCCGCTCCAGGCCGTCAGGGCGATCTTGTTTAACAAAGGTTTCTCCCGCTGGCCGCGCGCGTCATACAGTTTTTTCTTGAGATGGCCGAGGCGCTTGGTGAATTCTTCCTTGGTCACTTTCAATTCCTTGGCGACGTCGGGCAGCGGTTTGGGCAGGCGGAAGATGTGGTACTTATTTTCGAAGTTCGGCTTGCCGTCCGCGCCGTAGACCCGGCGAATGAAGTCGGCGTCGGCCTTGGCGGGCAGAGCGGCGGCGATCTCCTTGTCGGTCCAGACGTAAAACCGGCCTTCCTCGTGGTCGGTCTCGGCGTCTTGCGAAGAATAGAAAGCCCCCTCCGGCGACAGCATCTCGCGCGTGACATAGTTCAGCGTTTCCTGCACGATGCGGCGATGCTGGGGATTCTTGCTGACCTGGTAGCCGCGGGCGTAGACCTCGACGAGTTGGGCGTTGTCGTAGAGCATCTTTTCGAAGTGAGGGACGGTCCAGGTGCGTTCGACGGTGTAGCGGTGAAAGCCGCCGCCGACCTGGTCGTAAATGCCGCCGCGGGCCATCTGGTCCAGGGTGAAGTTGACCATGCCGATCAGCTCCTGGGACTTGGTGCGCTGGCCGACGTGCAGAAGGAACAACAGGCGCGGGGGCAGGGGGAACTTGGGGCCTTTCTTCGAGCCGAAGCCCCCGTGATCGTCATCATATTCTTCCTTGAGGGCCTCGACCGCGCCGTCGATCAGCTTGCGATCGAGTCCGACCAGGGCCATGCCCAACAGGGGCCGTTCCAGGGCGGCGCTGGTCGCGTCGGCAACGCTGGTCGCTTGTTTTTCAATATTCTTGGGATTGTCTTGCCACTCTTTCTGGACGATGTGGAGAATGGATTTGAAGCCGGGATATTTTTCGCCGTCGCTCATGCGGTCTTCGCGTGGCCAGTAGGTGCCGCCGAAGATGGGCCGGCCGTCGGCGGTCAAAAACATCGACAGCGGCCAACCGCCGCGCTGCCGCAGCATGGTCAGCGCCGTCATGTAGATATTGTCGATGTCCGGCCGTTCTTCCCGATCCACCTTGATGCACACGAAATGCTGGTTGAGGATCTTGGCCACCTCCTCGTTGTTGAACGACTCGCGCTCCATGACGTGGCACCAGTAGCACGAGCTGTAGCCGATCGACAGGAAGACGAGCTTGCCTTCCTTCTTGGCCTTGGCGAACGCTTCCGGGCCCCAGGGAAACCAGTCGGTGGGGTTATGGGCGTGCATGAGCAGATACGGACTGGTTTGCTGGGCCAGGCGATTGGTGTATTTGGGCTTGGCCTTGGGCCCAGGGGGATGGCCGCGGCAAAATTCCGGCGGTAATCCCAGCAGGATCAGCAAAGTCCCCGCGGCCAAAATTCCAAGAAAACTCTTCATGACAGCGCCCCCGGGTAAAGATTTCGAATTCAAGCCCGCAGGCGAGTCTTCGAGCCTGCGGGGTTTCGAAGGGGTTAGTAACCGCCAATAGATTTCTACGCGGCCCCTTGGAAAGATGCAATCACAGAAGGGAGGAAATTATCATGACAATGCGAGGCCGGCTGAAGGGGTGTGCCCACCGTTTCCGGGGCCTTTCCCTACCCAAAGAAGAGAGAAAGATTAAGAGTAAGAAAAAAAAACTCCATCGGATCCTTCTCTCACTCTTAATCTTGTTCCTGCTCGTCTTCCTAATCTTACTCTTCATCCTACTCTTTCTCTTCTTCTAGTGGATCCAAAAACAGATCCGGAATCGATGGGCACACCCGGCTGAAGCCTACCACCAGAACTCGGTGCGCAAGTAGCGCAGCACCCGGCCGGTCAAGATGCTGGCCACACTGCCGCGGCCGCACGAAACGCGGGCGTAGCCGGTCATGCCCGGCCGCAAGTCGTCCGAGGCGTCCCGCAGGCGGCACGAAAGCGTCACGGTGCACTGCACTTCGGTCTTTTCCCCCTTGGCACACGGCGCGATGCGGTCCACCGTGGCGTGAAACGTTTGGTAGGGCAGGGCGCGGACCTTGAGCACCACTGGGTGGCCGGGACGTACTTTGGCCACTTCCTGTTCCTCGAGGGGGATTTCGGCTTCGAGATGGAACGGGTCCTCGACCTCGCAGATCAGGTCGCCTTCGCGGAGGAACTGGCCGACTTTCTCGCGCAGCCGGGGGGTGACGATCACGCCGCATACCGGACTGGCCACGCGCGATTTTTCCTGAAGGGATTTGAAGTAATACACTTCCTCGCGTAGGCGGGCCAGGCGGGCTTTTTCGGCGTCGATTTCTTCCGGGCGCGTGCCGGCTTCGAGCAAGGCCAGGGTCGCCTGGGCGTCGGCCAGTTCCTTGTCGCGGCGGGCCAGCTCATCCTCGTCCTCGAGCGTCCCCTGGGCCTCGCGAGCCCGTTTCTGGGCCTGGGCCTGCTCGAATTGGGCCTGGCTGATTTGCACGGCCTTATCCGCCTCGCGGAATTTTTCCCGCGGCAAGGCGTCCTGTTCGAGGAGCTTGCGGGCTTGCCCGAGCTGGGTCTGGGCGAAATCGAACTCGCTCTTGGCCTGGCCGACCTGCTCGGCCAGGCGCTGCAGTTCTTCCTTGAGAGCGGCCTGCTTGCGCTTGAGGTTGTGCTGGGCCAGGTCGCGCCAGCTCTGGGCGCGGGCCACGCGCTGGCGCTGCTCGTGAATTTCCTCGGGGCGGGGGCCGGCTTCCAAGAGCCGCAGCTTGGCCTGGACCTCGTGGACCTCGGCCTGTTTCTGGGCCAGCTTGCTGGCCAAGTCGGGCACCTCGAACGTGACAAGCCGGTCGCCGGAGGCTACCTTGTCCCCTTCGTCTACATGGGTCAGGCGTAAAAACCCCGACACCGGCGCCCGCACCTCGGCCCGCTGGGCCGGGCGGATTTTGAACGATCCGCTGGCCCGATCTTCCATGGGCCAGAGAAACAACAGGGCCGGGATACCCAGCAATAGACCCAGCCATACCAGCGTTCGTTTGCGCCTTAACTTGAACATGAGGCTAACCTCCCCGTTGGAAAATCCGGCGAAAATGCCGGGAAGAATGAACCACGCGAAACACGCCACCAGGCCCACGCCGACCAGGCCCCAGCGCGTACCCAAAAATCGGCCCAGAGTGAGCACGAAGAACGACAAAAAGATCAAGGTGAACAGCCACGAGGCCAGCCCGAAAAAGAACAGAAAGGCGCCGCGGGGCGCGGGCGCGGGCTTTTCCGCGCCCCACAGCAGCCAGCGCACGCGGGCGGCCAGGGCGGCCCAGGCCCGCTGCCGCAAGTTGGGGATTTCCAGCCAGTCGCTGAGCAAGTAATAGCCGTCGAGCTTGATCAAGGGATTGAAATTCAGAAACACGCGAATGCCGCATACCGTCATGAGGACCCACGTCAAGTAATGCACCCAGGTCCCGGGCAAGGCCACGCGCCAGACCAGCACGGCCAAGGCCCACATGCACAAATCGCAGTACCCCCCGGCCAGCGTCACCCACAAGCGCTTGGCTTTTTCGCGCATCAGCCAGGCGTCGGAGACGTTGCAATAAAAGCAGGGCACGAAAAACATCAGCAAGAAGCCGATTTCGTGGACTTCGCCGCCGTGGCGCTTGCACGTCAAGCCGTGGGCGAATTCGTGCAAGGTCGTGACGACGAACAAGGCGACCCAGGCCAGGAGCACCGTTTCCCAGCGCACCATCCGCGGCAAGTGTTTCATCACCTCGCCCCAGTTGGCGATCAGCACGACTAGGGCGAGCAAAGCCCCGGCCAGGGACAGGATCAGAAACGTGCGCGTCCAGAAAAAGGCGACCTTGGGGGCCAGCCAGGTAAAGAAGTGATCCGGATCGAAGAGCGATTTGCGCCAGTAGAACAGACTTTGCCGGCTCAGGGGGTCCGTTGGAGCGGGGAGAGTTGAGCGCGGAGGGTGGAGCGCGGTTCCGGGCTGGGCGCTTTGCGTTTCGCGCTGCACTCTCCGCGCTCCACTCTCTATTCGCGGCGGCGGCAAGTTCAAAAAATGCTGCGCCTTGGCCAGGGTCAAGAATTCGTCCAGGTCTTTCGGGGCAAAGGGTTCGCCGAACCGCTGCGCAAAAGCGGTACAGATCTGGCGGACCGTGTGCTGGCCGTCCAGCAAACCCAGAAGATAGGCTTCCTGCGGTCCAAGGTTGAAGAAGGCTTCCGCCTTGGGATCTTTCACCACGTGGCTGCCGTCCTCGCCCATGGGCCTCAGGACCAGGTCCGCCCGGCGGGGAGGCGGAATCGTCGTATCAATTTCCATGGCAAACTCCCCGGGGTCTACAGGCGAAAACCGTCCGCGCTGCGCAGCCGGTGGAAGGCGCGGTCGAAAGCACGCGCGGTTTCCTCGATCAGATCGGCGTCGTGGACCGCCGACACCCAGCCATGCAGGTTGTTGGTATCCACGCCTTCCAGGAGCAAGGCCCGCCGCAGCCGGGCATAGCGTTCGGGATGGGAATACTGCAAGGCGGTGACGGCGGGGGACGGTCCGAGCGGCTGGCCGGTGGCGCGGGCGCCGATCAGGATGTGGTAGACCGACGTGCCGTTGGTGTACAGGCAGACGTCCACGCGGTGGGCGTCGGCCGCTTGATTGACCAGCGTGACCAGGCGGTGGGCGGCCGCCTGGGCTTGCCGCTGGGGTCGGCCGTCGGCCAGGTGCTCGAGCAGAGCAATGCCGGCGGCCGCCGAGAGGGGATTGCCGTTAAAGGTGCCGGTATGCGGGACGCGGGCGAAGCGATCCTCTTCGCGACTCGGCGAGCGGCCGGTGTAAACCGGCCGGTTAACACCGGCCGCAGGCCCGGTCGCGGCACTGATGGGAGCGGGGTGAGGGCGCGTGCCTTGCCCGAAGACGGCCATGACGTCGGCGCGGCCGACCACGGCGCCGCCGGGCAGGCCGCCGCACAGGATCTTGGCCAGGGTCGTCAGGTCCGGAATCACCCCGGTGACTTGCTGAACACCGCCCGGGCTTTGACGAAAACCGCTGATGACTTCATCGAAAATCAGCAAGCTGCCGTAATCGCGCGTTGCCTGGCGCAAGGTGCGCAGCAAGTCGGCGCTCCAGGGCAAGGCCCCGGCCCCGCCGCCGCCCGGCTCGAGGATGACGCCGGCCACCTGCTTCTTTTCCAGCAAGGCCAGGGCGGCATCAAGCGAGTCGGTTTCCGCCACGGTCACCTGGGCGGTGGCGGCGGGATTGATGCCCGCTTCGTCGGTGGGGAAAAAGTGGGCCAGGGCCTCGTCGTGCCAGCCGTGGAAGTGGCCGCGGAATTTCACGAGCAGCGGCCGGCCCGTCCAGGCGCGGGCCACGCGCAGGGCCAGCTGCGTCGCTTCCGTGCCCGAGGCGGTGAAGCGAACGCGCTCGGCGGAGGGAATCAACTGTTGCACCAACTCGGCCCAGCGCACCTCCAACTCGTGGCAGGCGCCGTAGTGCGTTCCCAGGTCGGCCTGCCGCTTGAGGGCGGCCACCACCGGCGGAAAATTGTGCCCACACAACAGCGCCCCGTGGCCCATCCAGTAATCGATCAGGCGGTTGCCGGCGACATCCCATTTGCACGCCCGGTCCGCATCGGTTACGTAAACCGGAAACGGCCCGAAGTCGCGGCGATCGTGCGTGGTGAAGCCGGCGATGACCCGTTGCGCCCGCTGATAGATTGGCCGCGAAGCGGCAAACCGGCTTTCATACGCGGGGATTTCGTCCGCCGACGCAGCGGGGACCGCGCCATTCGCTGGTACCTGTAAAAAGCCGTTGGCCCGCGCCAACTCCACGAACTCTTGGAATTCATTCGGAGTGAGAGGGGTGCCAAAGCGATGATTGAAGGCCCCACAGATTTCTTCGCAGGTATGTTGACCGTCCAGACGAGAAAAGAGGAAAGCTTCCTCTTCGCCGAGCTGATACGTTTCCCCGGATCGGGGATCCACGACGGCAAAGCGTCGGTCGCCGACCGGGCCGACCAGGAGCTCGGGGCGTCGCCGCGGAGGAAGCGGAGCCAGGTCCACCATACAGCACCCTTTCGTGGCAGGTTCGGCGCGGGAAAACTCGCTGCCTAATGGATTTTTGCCGGGGGGATGGCAAAAAGATTGGATCGGAACGAATTGGGGAGAAAGGCCGCCAGGCGAGCCGAGCGACGTAAGTCGCCGGGTGGGCACCCACTCCTTACCCGGCCGCTTACGCGGACCGGCTCGCCGATGCGCATGCGCCAACAGTGGGGAAATTAGCAGCAGCCGTCTTTTTTGACAAAGCAGCCATGGCGGAAGAGCTGGATGCACTGGTTGGGATTGTTCACCGCGTGCTCCAGGCCCGGGCAAGCATGTTCCGCTCCTTCAATGGTGCTGTCGCCCGGAACGTCCACCGAGGGAATCAACACGCACGGGGGAGCCGGGGCGATTCGGGCTTCCAACTTGTCGATGCGAAACCGCATGAAGGTTCCTCCTTAAAAGAACACAAGGGATCGTAAAGCCCAGGGACGGCCGTCCCTGGGCTTTTTGGGAATTTTGGGACCGTTGGAGAAGGAGAGCAATTCAAATGCCAAATATCGGGTGAAGACACTCCTACCAAGTTACCATGGGAAACAAGGCTACTTTTGACTTGATTTCCCGTCCCTTTTTCATCCTCGCAAAAATTTAAAACCTGCAAGGTTTCCCAAAGTTTACAGGGTTTATTCTCGTGTTAAGTTCTTGCCACTGGCTGCCTGGCATTGACAAACCCGCGCCCTTACCGTATGGCCTTTCCCTTCCAAGTAGTCCTTAAAAAGAAAGGCACGGAGCCGCCGGGTTTATCCCGGCGGTACGGGCCCGCACGGCGGGGATAAACTCCGCCGCTCGTCCAGACGTGCCGGACGGCGGGGGACAGCCATGGCAAAACAGACCCGGTTAACCGGGTGGGGGATCATTGTGCTGGTCCTGGGGATTTGCCTGCAAGATGCCGGCCCGGGACTGTCGCAAGCCACCCTGGGCCAGCCGACCGCGCAACCGATAGTTGGCGGGGAGAAAAAAAATCCTACCGTCGCCTCCTACCTTCTGCACCTCGTGGCACAACCTCCAGGCCGGCCTGGGGCCGCTGTCTCCACGGACGAGGAGGAACCCACGCTCTTGGACCTGGAAGTGCCAGGATACTTGCGCTTGTTTCAACTGGATTCGGAAGAATCGTTCCGCGAGCGCGTGCGCATGGAGGCGCGGCAAAAATACTTGACCAAGAAAATCGAATTCCCGGATTTGCCTAAACCTCTCAAGGGGCCGGCCCACGCCCCACGGCGTTGGCCCCAATTAATCGAAGAAGTGGAGCCCGCCTATGTCTGCCATCGCCGCCTGTACTTCGAGCAAATCAACGCCGAACGGTATGGCTGGGACTTGGGGGTATTTCATCCCTTCGTGTCGGCCGGGCTTTTTTACTGGGACCTGGGCAATCTGCCCCTGTACTGGGTGATGCCGCCGTGGACCCGATTCGAATGCAGCGCGGGACATTGTCTGCCCGGCGATCCGCTGCCGTTGGTGCTTTATCCTCCGTGGCGGAAGTAACAGGCCTCAAGCCCGCGGGCGAGTCTTCGAGCCTGCGGGGTTTTGAAAAATATCCAAGGGGCATAAACCTTGCTTTCCTCAAAACCATCGCCAGGATTCTGCGAGCGCGAAACGTAAACCAAACAAGTGATCCATGCGCGGCAAGAACCTTGTTTATCTTCTGATCCTCGCTTGGACTACGAGTCCGGGGTGCCAGCAAACCTGCTTGGTGCAGGAGATAGACGTGGCGGAATTTCAGCACCGGCAGAACCTGCCGGCCAACCTGGAAAATAAAACCCATCTGCCGCCCCTGATTCCCGAGGTGGCGGAACCCGCCACCGTGGACCACCCGGAGCGCGAGCCGCATTACCTGAACCTGGCGGAAGCCATCGCCCTGGCCCTGGAACAAGGCACCACCGGGCTGTTAAGCACGGGGGTTACCGGGGCGCCCACCGAAGACCTGACGTCTTTCACGGGCGTGGGCGTGGCACAAACGGACAGTGTGCGCGTGCTGGCGTTGCAGCCGGCCATTGCCGGCGCCACCATCGAAGCGGCGCTGGCCCGCTTCGACGCCTTCTGGTCCACCGGCTTGAACTGGACCACCACCGACGAACCCACGCAGGGCCTCAGCTCGTTCACCAACGGCCAGGCCGGCCAGTTCCGCACCACCCTGGCCAAGCCGCTGCCGACCGGCGGCTACGCCGGTCTGACCTTCTCCACCGATTACCGTATGCTGGCCAGCCCGCCCACCGGGCCGTTCAGCGTGCTCAATCCGTCGTACACGCCGCGCTTGCAGGTCGGCTTCGAACAACCGCTTTTGAAAAACTTCGGCGTGGATATCAACCAGGTCATCCCGGCCTTTCCGTTCAGCGCGCTCTTTCCCGAGCTCAACAGCCGGCGCACCACCAGCGAGGGCATCCTGCTGACCCGCCTGCGTTTCGACCAGCAGCGGGCGGAATTCGAGCGCAATATCAACTTCTTACTGTTGAACGTGGAAGTGGCTTACTGGAACCTGTACAGCGCCTATTTTACTTTATACTCCAACGAGGAGGGTCTGCGTCAGGCCCGTGAAGCCTGGCGGATTGAAAAAAATAAACTGGGCGCCGGGACAATCACTCCCCACAAGTTTGCCCAAATCGAGGAGCAATATGAATTTTTTCGAGCCAACCGCATTCTAGCCATCGGCAAGGTCCTGGAAAGCGAGCGCAGCCTGCGCGTGCTGCTGGGCTTGCCGGTCGAGGACGGCAAGCGGCTCATCCCCATCGACGCCCCCACACTGGCTCCCTTCCAGGCTGACTGGAAACTCGCCCTGCACGAAGCCCTGAACTTGCGCCCCGAGTTGGTCCTGGCTCGCGATGAGGTGCGCGCCAAGCAATTGAACCTGGCGGCCCAGCAAAACAGCTTGCGCCCCGATCTGCGTTTCCAGGCTACGTACACCGCCGTCGGCCTCGGCTCGCGCCTCGACGGCGATGGCACGTTCCTCAGCGCCGCCGGAATCCCCTTCACCAACAATGCCCTGCAATCCTTGAGCACCGACCATTTCAATAACTGGACTATGGGTTTTGTCTTGTCCATGCCGATTGGCTTTCGCCAGGAACATGCCGCCGTCCGCCAGGCTCGGCTCGAGCTGGCCAAGAGTTACTACTTCCTGAAAGACCAGGAACTCAAAGCCCAGAACTTTTTGGCAAAACAATTCAGCAAAGTGGTGGAAAACTACAAAGTCGCCGAATCCCGCCACCTTCGCCGCAAACAACTGGCAAAAGTTCTGAAAGGATTGTTCGATTACTACCGCCAAGGGCTCATTACCCCGGCGGACCGTACCTATGTCCGGATGAGTATTGGACCAAAAGGTGAGCCAATTCCTGTTGTTACCGACCTGGGCAAATCCCTGATTGAAGCCCAGCGCGATTGGGCCGCCGCCCTGGCCGCCGAATACCAGGCCATCGTGGACTACAACAACGCCCTGGCCCGCTTCGAGTTCGCCCGCGGCACCATCATGCAGCACAATAACGTGATGATCGCCGAGGGACAGCTCCCGGCCTGCGCCCAGGTTCGGGCCGTCGAGCATGAGCGCCAGCGGGCGCGGGCCCTGGTCCTGGGCCACCGTTCCCCGCCGCCGGATTGCGCCGAGGAATTGCCGACTTTGGGGCTGCACTTTGGGCCACAGGCGGATTCAAAAAAACCGTCTCACCCCGTTTTCGAGAAACTCCCGATCTTGCCCGGCTTCGAGAAACCGCCACCCCTGCCGGCCCTCTGGAACGAGGCCCCTCCCTTCGATCCGGGCGACCCGCTTGCCGAGGAGGAGAAAAAAACACCCGTCCTTCCGCAACCCCGAATGTTGCCCGTGGACCTGATTCCACCCGTCCCCGCGCCGGCCCATCGTCCTTCGGCCCAAGGGCCGGCCCCTGCGCTCTCTTCCCTGCCGAGTGGAATACACCTGCGCGAACCGGTTTCCATCCAAACGCCGGCCCTGCGTTAAAACGCAACTTTTTTCTGGTCTAGCGATTGAAGAAAAGGCCCGACAAACGCCGGATCAAACTGCGTGCCCGCACCCTGACGGAGGACCTCGCGAGCCTCGGCTCTGGAAAGGGCTTGGCGGTAGGCCCGCGAGCTGGTCATGGCGTCGAAGCAGTCGGCGATGGTGAGAATGCGGGCCAGAAAAGGGATTTGTTCGCCTTGGAGGCGGTCAGGATAGCCCAGGCCGTCGAAGCGTTCGTGGTGGCTGCGAATGGCGGCCAGGATTTGCCGGCTGCGAATGATGGGGGCCAGAATGCGCTCGCCCAGGACCGGGTGCTCGCGGATCACGCCCATCTCGTTTTCCGAGAGCACGCCGGGCTTGTTGAGCACGGCTTCGGGCATGCCGACCTTGCCGATGTCGTGCAGCTTGGCGGCCAGGCCGAGCTGGCGGCGCAGCTTGCCCTCCAGGCCCAGCGCATCCGCCAGGCGGACCACGTAGCGGCGCACGCGCAGCGAATGGCCGATGGTGTACGGGTCGCGAGCTTCAAGGGTACGCACCAGGCTGTCGATGGCCGAGAAGAAGGTGCGGCGCAGCCGCCGCGATTGCCGGTGCAGCAGGCGTTCCAGATGCTGGCGAATGCGGGCGTGCTCGTGTTGTCGGCGATAGGCGCGGAGCGTGGCCTCCAGGGCGTGGCGGAATTCGTCGAGCTGGATCGGCTTGAGGAAATAATGATGGGCGCCCGCTTCGAGGCACTGGGCCACCGCATCGACATCCTGGCCGGCGGTGACGACGATGACCGACACGAGCGGCCAGCGGCGCTGGATTTCGCGCACCAGCCAGACGCCGCCGCGGCCCGGCATGCGCAGATCGGTGACGACCACCGGGGTCAGGTTCTGTTCGAGCAGTGCCACGGCCTCTTCGGCGGTCCGCGCGGCCTGGCAGTCGAAGTGCCAGGACTGGGCGGCCCGCACCAGCACATCCAGAGCGCAAGGTTCATCGTCAACCAGCGTGACCGTGGCCATGTCGCCTGTCCTGCCTGATGTTGAAACGCGAAGCGCCTTAGAAGAAAGCGCAGGAAACAGCTTTAGGCTTTAACACCTCTCGACGCGCGCCCAACCCGGCGAGTACGGGTTATTCGGGGTAATGAGCCGTGGCGAGCCGAGCGGCGTAAGCCGCCGGGTAGAGATGACTATAAACCGGCCTCTCGGACGGTGCAAGCAGCGCCGCCGTTGCGGCAGGCGAAAAAGTTTTTTTCCGCCCCTTCAACCGGACCGGAATTTCCGGAAGGGCATTTATTGTAAAAGGGAAAATATTCCTGGCCAACCTGGAAGTTCACGGTTCGTCACTCTAACGAACGGAAACCAAGGCGGTGCAACCCGTTTTGCGTAGCGCGTGTCTTCCGAGCCGGAAGCGTGAGCGACGGTTTGGGCTGCTCCCGTCGCTTACGCTTCCGGCTCGGACAGAATACAGAATACCTCCGCGCAGAAACGGGTTGGCACCCAAACCAAGGCGGTCCCTTGACGCTTCCCAACCCCCGTGCGACAATTGCGGCGCGGCGGGGGTTCTCAAGATGACATGGAAGCTGGGCGACCAGCTTGATTGTCTCTTCGGGGTTACCCCGAGGAAGCGCTTGACTTCAGCAATTCGGCGCGCGACCCCCAGCTGCGTTTCACGCAGATCCGGTCGCGCATCACGAGACGGGTTGAGAATCCTCGTCGCTTTCCCATGCCTTCATCCAAGCCTCCCTTTCCCCTGGTCAACCTCGCCAACGCTTTCCTCGCCGGTCCGTGGAACAGTTCCCAGTTGCTGAAGCGCGGCAAACGGGCCTGCCCCAATAACGCCACTTGGATGCGCAAAACCGTCCGCCAACTCCTCAAGGTCTTTGGGCCGGAAACGGCTCCTTCCTTTGATAGCCTTGTGAAGTTTCTGTTGACCGATCCCAAGGTCTCCTTGTCGAGCGTCCATCTGCAGGCCGGCGAAATTTTTTGGATCCCCTCGACCATGACTCCGCGCGGCGCGGCGGCCCTGTCCTGGAAAGTCCCGGCCCTGACCTCGGTGGGACAACTGGCCGAATGGCTCGGGGTCTCCCCCGGACGCCTCGATTGGCTCGCCGATGTCCGCGGCTGGACCATCAAACTACCGACACAGAAACTCCGCCACTACGTGTACCATTGGCAACCACGCCGCCGGGGCCGCTTTCGCCTGGTGGAATCGCCTAAACCGCTGCTCAAAACCGTGCAACGGAAAATTTTGCATGACCTCCTCGACCTGATTCCTCCCCATCCGGCGGCCCACGGGTTTCGCCCCGGCCGCTCCATCCTGACCTTTGCCGCGCCCCACGCTGGGCGGCGAATCGTCCTGCGCTTCGATCTGCGGGATTTTTTTTCCAGCATCCGGGGGGCAGGCGTCCATGCCCTGTTTCGCATCGCCGGCTATCCCAAAGAGGTGGCGCGTTTGCTCACCGGGTTGTGCACCGCCCGCATCCCCACCGAAGTGTGGGAGCAGCGACCCGACCCGCGTGCTGCCGACTTCAAGCTCGGAGACCGTTTGCGCGGCCCGCATTTGCCCCAAGGCGCCCCTACCTCCCCGGGACTGGCAAACCTGTGCGCCCACCGGCTGGACATCCGCCTTCACGGGTTGGCCCAGGCGTGCCAGGCAATTTACACGCGCTATGCCGACGATCTGGCTTTTTCGGGTGGAAAATTGCTGGAACGATCCGCGCGCCGCTTTCAGGTCGCGGTGGCGGTGATTGCCGCCCAAGAGGGCTTCGATCTGCACTTCCAGAAAAGCCGCTTCATGCGTCAAGGGGTGTGCCAGCAACTGGCCGGCATCGTGGTCAACCAATGCCCCAATATTCGGCGCGACCTTTACGATGCGCTGAAAGCGATCCTGACCAA
>CAZFGM010000021.1:0-21863 GCA_964518515.1 uncultured Alcaligenaceae bacterium
AGCGGGCCCGGGCCGCCTATGGCTTGACCTTCGGGGCTTCCCTGGCCGCCGCCGGCATCAACGTGATCCTACGGGGGGCGGGTTTTTCTCGGCCATCTCGACCTGGCGCCGGCCGAGCATCCCCACGGAGAGGGTGGACCGGCCAAGCTATACGTTCGGCCGCACGAGCTGGAAATCCACAAGGAGCCCCATGCGGGAGCGAGCCTCAGCGCGAAAGTGCAGCACCTCAACCCGGCCGGCCCGGTGATGCGGGTTCAACTGTTGGCGGAGGAGTTCGGCATCGTCGTTCAGGTCGAAATCAGCCACGTCCGAATGGCCGAGCTGGGCCTTCAATTGGGAGAAACGGTCTATGTCTCTCCGCAGCGGGTGCGGGTCTTTGGTCCGGATTACGTCATTTGAGACGGTGTAGTCGTCACGCTCCGCGTGACGGGCAGCTTCACGCGGAGCGTGAAGCCTACACTGGCTGAAATTGGGTTGAGCGTTTTCAAAGGGAGGCCAGCCATGCAGGATCCCCAAGGTGAATTGATCCCGGTCGGAGGCGGAGATCCCATTCCCTTGATTCGCAGCCCGATGAAGATCGGCCGCCGCGAATCTTGCGACATTTGCCTGCGCTATTCCAACGTCTCCGGCATCCACTGCGAGCTCACCTACGACGGCGGTTGTTGGCACCTCGTCGATAGCAACAGCACCAATGGCATTAAAGTGAACGGCGTGACCGTCCCCCGGAAGATTTTGCGCCCGGGGGATGAGATCAGCATCGCCACCCGTCGCTTTACCATCGACTACGTCATGGAAAGGGACGTGAACCCGCTGTTGGACATCGATGAGGAGATCAGCAACGTGCCGCTGCTCGAGAAAGCGGGCCTGGTTCACAAGCGCGCCCGGAATGATGAAGAATAGCCGCGGGCCGCGGGGCTTCGAGGACTCAGCCCCGGCCACCCAAATTTCTTGCATTTTATTCTGCACGCGGGCAGGAATGAGGCTTTTACAGGGTGGCACAGGCATCTTGCCTGTGCACCGCACCGGCTAGAAGCCGGTGCCACCCCACCTGATTGCAAAACCTCAATCTTGCCCGTGTGCAGAATAACACGGAAGAGCCAGAGTTTGTATTCTTCCTGGCAATCCCGTCTTAATTTTTGAACCTCTCCAGCCAAATGCGCGAGCTGCTTGCAGAGCTGACGGCCGTCCTCGACCAGGGACGTGACTGCGTCTATTGCTCGGTGATCGAGACGCGAGGCTCGACGCCGCAGAAGGCGGGGGCAGCCATGCTCGTCTTCCCAGACGGCAGCCAGCGGGGAACCCTGGGAGGGGGCTGCGTCGAGGCCGAGGTCCGGCAACGCGCCCTCCGCTCCCTGGCTACCGGCCGGACCGAGATTCACACCTTCTCCCTCGACGACGACTATGGCTGGGACGACGGCCTCGTCTGCGGCGGCAGAATGAGCATCCTGACCGATCCCCTGGCCGCGGATGGCGGAGAGTGCGGAAACGCTCGCGTCTATTATCGTCGCTATCGGGAGCTGATCGAGCAAGGGAAGGGCTGCACCGAGGCAGTCGTGATGGGCGAGCCGGCTAATGACTTGGCAGCGGGCGGCCGCTTCTTGTTCGACGCGGTCGGACGGCTCGCGGTGCAAACCCCCAGTCTCCCTTCGCAAGAGGGACAGGAACGGTTACCGGTCCACGAGGAATTGGCCCGGCTCCTGACACCGGTGCAGCAGCGCCCCAGGCCGGCGGTGCACCGGGGCATCGCCTTTTTGCCGTTCTGGCCGCGGATCACCCTCCTGATCGTCGGCGGCGGCCACGTCGGCCAGGCCGTGGCGCGTCTGGCAGCCGAGGTCGATTTCGACGTCTGGGTGCTCGACGACCGCGAGCCCTACGCCGGCAGCGACCGTTTTCCCATGGCCCACAAGCGCTTGGTGGGCGGCATCGGCGCGACCTTGCAGGAGCTGGTTCGCACGGAGATCGACGCTTCCACGTTTTGCGTCATCGTCACCCGAGGCCACGCCCACGACGAAGAAGCCCTCTATCACCTCGCTCCCAGCCGGGCCGGCTACGTCGGCATGATCGGCAGCCAGCGCAAGAAAAAACTGATCTACGAGGACCTCCGCGCCAGGGGCATTCCGGAAGAGCTGCTGTCGCTGGTGCATTCGCCCCTGGGGTTCGACATCGGCTCGCAGACGGTGCCGGAAATCGCCGTCAGCATCGTGGCCGAGCTGATCGCTTGCCGCAACCTCGGCGCCGAAAAGGTGTCAGGACCCTTTTCCGCCCGCCTCGTGGGGGGAAAAGGTTCCTGACACCTTTTCGGCCCGCGCGCAGGTGCCGCCGTGAACGGATCGCATGTCTTCGCCCTGATTCCCGCCGCCGGCAAGAGCACGCGCATGGGCCGGCCCAAGCTCGCCTTGCCCCTCGGCCAGCACACCCTTCTCGAACACGTGATCCGCACCCTGAAGCAAGCGGGGCTCACCGATATTCTCGTGGTGCTCGGGCCCGGCGGCGCCGACCTGGCGGACAAGGCCGCGGGGGCTGACGTCCTGGTCCTGGAAAAAGAAACCCCGGACATGCGGGCGACCATCGAGCACGGCCTGGCGTGGCTGGAAAACCGGTACCGGCCGCGGCCCGAAGATTATCTGCTCTTGTTGCCGGCAGACCATCCGGCGGTGGATGCCGCCGTCGTGCGCGTCTTGCTGGCGGCCCGCGACGAACATCCCGATGCTGACATTTTCGTTCCCACGCATGCCGGCCGGCGCGGTCATCCAGTCCTTTTTGGTTGGAACCACGTTCCCAGCATTCGGGCCTTGCCGGCCGGCCAGGGGCTCAATGTCTATCTACGGCAGCAAGCGTGGGCGACGCGCGAGGTGCCGGTGACCTCGGCCGCAGTGCTCCACGACGTGGATACGCCGGAGGATTACGAACGTTTGAAGGAAGAGTTGAGCAACTAAGGTGCGCGATTCGGCTGCCCGTAGGACAGGATTCCGATCCTGTCCGGGAAATGCGGACAGGATCGGAATCCTGTCCTACAGCCAGCTCAGGCTGCTCGTGGATATTTCTCCAGACAGCAGCCGACCGCGGCGGCAATGGTTTGCACCTGGGCCCTTTCCAGACCCACATACAGGGGCAAGGAAAGGATCTCGCCGGCCACGCGTTCGGTCACCGGCAGCGATCCCGCGCGATATCCCAGACTGGCATAGGCCGGCTGAAGGTGGTTCGCAAGCGGGTAATGAATCAAGGTCCCAATTCCCTGCGCCTTGAGTGATTCCGCCAGCCGATCCCGCTGAGGATGGCGGATCACGTACAGATGATAAACATGGTGGATCGCGGGCAGTCCCGGCCGGGTTTCCGGCAGACTGACTCCTCGAAGAACCTGACCATACCAACTGGCAATCTGCCGGCGCTGATTATTATGATCGTCCAGGTGCATTAATTTGACCTGCAGGATGGCGGCCTGGATCTCATCGAGCCGGCTGTTGACGCCGCGTTCCTGATGGTGATAGCGAATGGTTTGACCATAATTGCGCAGCCGGCGCAAGCGCTCGGCGAGCTGGGCATCGTCGGTGATCACGGCGCCGCCGTCGCCGTAGGCGCCCAGGTTCTTGGTGGGATAGAAACTGAAAGCTCCCAGATGGCCCATGGTTCCCACGAGTTGGTCGCCATAGCGTGCCCCGTGGGCCTGGGCGCAATCTTCAACGACCAGCAAGTTATTCTTCCCGGCCAATTGCAGGAGCGGGTCCATTTCCGCCGGCTGGCCGTAAAGGTGCACCGGCACCAGGGCGCGCGTTCGCGGCGTTAGTGCTTGCCCGGCGGCGGCGGCATCCATGGTGAACGTTAGCGGATCAATGTCGGCGAACACCGGCCGGGCGCCGGCGCGCTCGATGGCGCAAACGGTGGCGGCGGCGGTATGGGCCACGGTGAGCACGTCGTCGCCGGGGCCGATGCCGGCGGCGCGCAACGCCAGCTCGATGGCATCGGTGCCGCTGGCCACCGCCACGGCATGGCAAACCCCATGGTAGCGGGCGAAGGCCGCCTCGAACGCCTCCACTTCCGGTCCGAGGATATACCAGCCGCGCTCGAGCACGCGCGCGATGGCTTGGTGAATCTCCACGGCCAGGCGGGAATGCAGCGGTTTCAGATCATTAAACGGGATCATGATAAAATCCGAAATCCGAATATCGAAATCCGAAACAAATTCAAAACTCGAAATCCGAAACCGAGGGAATTTGGCAACCAGGGATTGCCGGTTAATCAGTGCCCACCAGCTGCTGACCGGGTGAATTCATCCTTCGCTTATTCCGCAACACCACAAAGGTTTGTTCTCTGTCACTGGGACCACCCAGCTCATAGCGGTAAATCTCTTCCAGATCCGGATCGGCCAGCAGGGCCTCGGCAATGGGGGCGCCATGGCGGAAGATGAAGAAGTTCAAGACATCCGGTGGTTTTTGGTAGAACTGCGGATCGGCGTTGAGGACCACAAAGTCGGCGTTTTCCTGTGTTTGCCGCAAAATGGCTTGCTGAAATTCCACAATATTCATGTCTGGCAAAGTCGGGGCGGCCGTGTCTATCCATTGCCCCGTGGGCAGTTGCCAGTCCAACCGGCGCAAATGGTTTTGCGAATGGTAGCCATGCTGGGCTTCGTAAAACCTCAACGTATCGATATTGATGCGCTCGTGGCTCAAAAACACAAGGACCGCATCTTTTTTTTGCCCGCGGATCAGATCAAACAATTGATGGAGCTTTTCCAGGCGTCCGATTTCCTGGTAGGGAGGAGCTTTCAGGTACATGCGATGCAAGGTCACGCCCAGCATGACCAGGCCCAGAGAGGCCGCAGCGATCCAGCGCCTTCGTAAGCCGGCCAGATCACAGACTTCCCCCGCCTGAAGTGCCGCTAGCAGTACCAGGAGGATTGCCATGGGACCCAGCAACACGGGATATAAGGGGTGCATGCCCGCATAGCCAAAATTGGGGTCCCACCCCACCAAGCCGCAAATAAGCACCAAGGTGGAAACTACCGCCCAAAGCCCGGCGGCAACCAGGGCCAGGGATCGTCGTTGCCACAAAACGCTTACCTGGAACCGGGCTTTCAGCAGCCACCAGACCAGCGCCAGCAACATTCCGGTGGCCAGCAGCGAATAGGCAAAAGACCATTTCCGGAGCTGGACATTTCCCGCGCCCGGATCGGCGGTGGCCCACAGTTCCAAGGGGGCGCGCAGATAATAACGCAACGAAGCTCGAATTTCCGCAGTGCGGCCGTAGCAAGTCAAAGGGTCCAAATGACGCCCCAGGGTGCCTTCCAGAGTCCAATAGAGATTAGGGCCGGCCACGACCCCGAACACCAAGGCCGTCAGCGTCAGACCGGCCAGGAGAGACCGCCCGCGTTGCTGGCGAAATCCCTGGATCAATCCCACCAGGACCATGGGCCCGAGAACGACCACCAGATACGGCAAGGCATTTCCCCGAGACCACACGCATAACCCGGTGATTAATCCGAGGAAAAGCCCCCGGCGCCAGGAGGGATTCCAGAAAAACCACAAGGTCAGAAAGAAACTGGCGCCCAGCAAGGCTAAAAAACCGGCTTCGCGTTTCATGTCCTGATAACCGCCGTCCCAGCGTACCAATGTCTGGGGCAAGAAAATGACCAGTGCCATCACCAGAGCTTTGGACCGCGTGGCCCCGAGCTCCCTGGCCGCCAGGTAGACCGAAGTGAAAAACACCCCGACACACAGGCAATTCAAGAGCTGAAAACCCGCCGGCGTGGGCGGCAGCACATACGCCAGCGCCGCGGCAAACATCGATTGCAACCAGGCCAGGTGATATTCTGCCGCATAGGCCCATCCCGCCTCCGGTCCTTCCGCACGCATCACCTGAACCACCCGCGCCATGTAGGTATACGAGCCGACGGAATCATAATGCGGCAAATAATGGGCGTAGTACCAGGCCACCAGGCCCGTCGTGCCCAGAAAAAAGCCAATCATGATTATTGCGGCAAGAGCCAGCATGCAGCGGCGGTCGGTTCGTTCCAGGTCCGCGGAAAGGACGGGATTTGTTGGAAGGTTGATCGGGTTTTCCAAGGTAGCCAGTGGAATTGCCATGGAAAATCCTACCTCCTTGCGTGTTGTGAACCGTTCGCGTGGACTGAATCAGAGGCATTAAAATGGCGGTCCAGCCCGAGGATATCCAGGATGGCCTCACACACTTCGCGTACGGCGCCGTTGCCTCCGGGGCGGGACAGGACGCCGGCTGCGGCGGCGCGGGCGCGGGGATGGGCGTCGGCAACCACCAGGCCGCAGCCCGCTTCGCGCAAGCAGCCCAGGTCGTTGACGTCATTGCCGATGAAAATCACCTGGGCGGGATCGAGGCCGCGCTGGGCCAGGAGTTGGCGAAACGCCGCCGTTTTATCAGCCAGGCCCGCCTGGCAGGGGATCTTGAGTTTAGCCGCCCGATGCATGACAACCGGACTGGTTTCCGTAGACAGGATCACGATCGGAAAACCGCGGCGGCGCAACAAGCTCAGGCCCAGGCTGTCTTCCTTACAGCAGCAAACGCTTTCATTACCGTTTTGATCGACCCAGACGCGGTTGTCGGTCAACACGCCGTCGAAATCCACAACCAGCAAGACGGGTTGGGAAGGCAACACGGAGCGCCAGGAAGGAATATCGTCCATGAAATCACCGATCATTTAGCCGCCGAGCTTGCTCGGCGCGAAATAAAATCCTTGCAATCCACACAGGCCTCGGCGAGCAAGCTCGCCGGCTAAATTTGGGATTGCCTACGCGGCCACGGCCGGCGCGTAGGGGGCCTGGCGGATGACCGGCAGGGTCGCTTTTCCCTCCCGAACCGCCTCATCCGCCAGGACCAAATCAACCGGTTGGTTGATGTCAAAACCTTCATACCCTTGGCTGATAAAGGGCACCACCGTTTCGCCGGCAATCGTTCGCTCCTCGAAAATGACGCGCGTCCAGGCGATTTCCAGGCTGGCGTTCTGCACAAAAACCTCCGGCAAAGCCTGGTAAGGCGTGCTATGCCAGGGTTGCCCCACCCCCCCGGCCCCCCCTTGCCAAGGGGGAGTTGGGGGGGTGGCGAAGGGCAGCAGCGGCACCATGCGCGGATGACTCCGGCCGCGGATCATCCACATTTTGCCGGGATGTTCGCCGCATCTCTCCACGGCCCGCAAGGAATCGATCCCCTGTTCGCGCCGGAACAAATCCCAGGCGCGCTGGATGGTGGCCGGCAAGCGGAAGGGGTTGGTCGGCCGCAGGATGGCAAACGCGTCGTAGGCGCGGCCTTGCTGCCGAAGCCTGGTCAGGGTGAATTCGATCCACTCGATGTCGGGAGACAAATCGCCCGCCATGATTGCCGGCCGCAAGAACGGCGCCTCCGCGCCATAGTATCGCGCGATGTCGGCGATTTCCGGGCTGTCCGTGGACACCAGGATCGCCTCGAACACCTGGCTGTCCCGCGCCGCGGCAATGGTATAAGCCAAGAGCGGATGGCCGTGAAAGACGCGGATATTCTTGCCGGGCACGCGTTTGGAACCCGCCCGTGCGGGAATGAGGGCGATACAACGGGGATGTTCACCAGCCAAGGGCATTGGTTCAACCTCCTCGTTATCCTTCAAGCGTCTTCCCGTTTAGCGGGGAGCCGAAGGCGACCGGGAGTCAAGCGTCGCCTTCGGCTCTCCGCTAAACAAAAATTGCCTCACGCGGCGGCGCGAATGATGCCGGCCTGCACATCTTCCCAGCGGATCATCTCGTCCTCGGCCAGGGCCCGCACGGTCGCTTTGCCCAGGACCTGATCCACTTGATAGGGATGCAAACCGCCCCCGGGGCTCTTGAACGCCAGGTCCTTGCCGGTGAGCACATGTCCCGCGGGAAGGTCGCGGGCGGCCACGATGGCCTTGCTCATCTTGACCAACGGGGCCTGTTCACAGGGATAGACCTTCTTCTTGCCGTCTCCCAAAGCCAGGCGGACGCGCTGCAAATCGCGCACCATCTTCCGCAGGCCCACCGGCTCCAGGGAAAACGCATGGTCGGTTCCCTTCAGGGCGCGATTGAGGGTGAAATGTTTTTCGATCACGCGGGCGCCGAGCAGGTAAGCGGCCACGGCCATGGCGATGCCGTTGTCGTGAGCCGACAAGCCGACCACGACGCCGGGGAACTGCCGGCGCAACGTGTCGATGACGGCCAGGTCCATCTCTTCCCAGTTCACCGGATAGGCGGCGGTGCATTGCAGGATGCATAGCTGCGAATTGAGCGGCACGATGGCATCGTGGGCACGCTGGATATCTTCCATGGTGCCGCCGCCGGTGCTGACGATCAGCGGCTTGCCGATCCGGGCGACATGTTTGAGCAGGGGGATATTGCGTAAATCGCCGGAAGCCAGCTTGTAGGCGGGCATATCCAGCTCGGCCAGGAAATCGGCGCTGGCGAAATCGAAGGCCGTGGCAAACATAGTCAGTTTCAACTCCAAGGCGTAGGCCTTCAGCTCCAGGTATTCGGCCTTGCCGAATTCCAGGGCCTCGCGGTGTTCGCCGTAGGTGGCGCCGAAACTATTTTCGCTGTCATAGGGCTTGTGATACAGCGCCTTGGTGAACAGGGTGCGATTGTGGCGTTTTTGCAGCTTGACGGCCGAGGCGCCGGCATCCTTGGCCGCCGCGAACATTTGCTTGGCCGTGGCCACCTTGCCCTGGTGGTTGTGGCCCACTTCGGCGATGACGTAACAATCGCCGGCATCGTGGATGGCCTGGCCGCCTATGATAATTTCTCTTCTCATGGTTCTGCTTCCTTTCCCGCTTGCGGTTAGCGCTAGGCCACCCGCGGCAGAAGAATTAGCCCGCTTTGCGACGGGGCACCCGTTGCACGAGGTGATATGGCTTCTTCCAACACCGAATCATGTCCCACAGCGAGATATAGCGACCATGGCAAACGTTATACCAGTCCCGATACGGCTGTCCGAAGAAGGTTTTCTTGGACACGTCGGCGAAAAGCCTGTGCAACAAAAGATTCGTCCAGTCGAAAATTTTCTTCTTGAGGGCTAGTTGCCATTGGCGTTGCCGGCTCAGCTTGGCGTATTTGTCTAGATAAACCTCCACGGCCCGCCGGTGCCTTTCTTTCCGCCGGACGACCTCGGCGGCATCGGCCGTCATCCATTCGCGGTAATGATGGATGACGATCTGACGGGTGAAGGCGATATCCCAGCCCGCCAGGAGGACCCGGGCCGTCAGGTCCGGATCGATGCCGTAATCCAGGTAGTCCTCGGAAAAACCTCCCAGGTCGTGCAAGATGCGGGTGCGCAAGAACCCCTGGTTGACATTCAACAGGCCGAGCGGCGAAATGCCGCCGATATATGGGGCCTCGATCCAGGGACCGCGCACGTCCTTGACTTTCAAACCGACCATGCCCAGGCGCGGCTGACGCCGCAGAATGTCCACGGCCAGGTCCAGGCCGCGATTGACGACGATGTTGTCGTCACTGAGCCAGCAGACAAACTCGGTCTTCACCAGAGGGAAAACCTGGTTCAGGGCCCTGGCCTGGCCGACTTTCTGGCCGGTCAACAGGGCCGTCACCCGCGGATTGGCCGTGCTCAATTCCCGCAAATAGGACACGGTCCCGTCAGTGGAACCGGCATCGGTGACAAACAGGTGCAAGGGCGTGGTCGTTTGCTGAAAGATGCTGGTCACGCATTGCCGCAGCTGGTCGAGACGGTTGTAGGTGCCAACGACCACCGACAGCGCCGCCTCTTGACTCTCCACGCTTGATTCTCCACTCTCCACTCTTCACTCTCACTCTCTACACTGCCGCGGGATCGAAGTTGACGTACACGGTTTTCCAATCGGAATAGACGTCGAGGGCCTCGGTGCCGGCTTCGCGGGCGCCATTGCCGGATTGCCGCAGGCCGCCAAAGGGCAGGTGCGGCTCGCTGCCGTGCGTCGGGCCATTGACCACGGCTACCCCGCAGCGGACTTGTTGAACCCAGGTCATGGCCCGGTGCAGATTGCGCGTGTGCAGGGATGCCGTCAAGCCGAACGGCGAATCATTGGCCAGGGTCACGGCCTCGTCGAAATCCCGCACCCGGTACAGGCAAGTGATCGGACCGAACAGCTCGGTCCGGCTGATTTCCGCGTCGGGGGCCACGCCTTCGATCACCGTGGGCATCATGAAATAGCCGGGCCGTTCCGCGCGGCGGCCGCCGCTGACAAGGACGGCACCGGCATCGCGGGCGCGTTTGACCGCCCCGAGCATGTTGCAGAGTTGCCGTTCATTGATGACCGGGCCGAGGTCATCCGCGTCGCCGTTTCCCAGGCGAAGGCTTGCCGTTTTGGCCACGAACGCCTTTTTGAATTGCTCATAGACGTTGTGGAAAATCAGCAGGCGGCTGCCGGAGGCGCAACGTTGGCCGGCATTGCTGAAAGCGGCCGCAGCGGCCGCTTCCACCGCCTTGTCCAGATCGGCGTCGTCGCACACCACCAGCGGATTCTTGCCGCCCAGCTCCAGACACACCTTGGCCAGGCGCTCGCCCGCGGTGCGGGCCACCCAGCGGCCGACGGCACAACTGCCGGTGAAACTGACCACGGCGACGTCCGGCGATTCGACCAGACCGGCCCCGGCCTCGGGACCAAGCCCCTGGACCAGGTTGAAGACCCCGTCGGGCAGCCCCGCGTCGCGAAGCACCTCGGCAAAGAGCAGGGCCGTATAGGGCGTATCCTCCGATGGTTTCATGACTGCGGTGTTGCCGCACAACAGGGCGGGAAACGCTTTCCAGGCGACGTTGGCGATGGGCGTATTGGCGGCGATGATCAGGCCGGCCACGCCCAGCGGTTGCCGCTGGATGGACGCGTTCTTGTTGGCCACGGCGCTGGTGGTGGTCTTGCCGTAAAAGCGGCGTCCCTCACCGGCGATGAAAAAGCCCATTTCGACGGCGGCGCCGACTTCGCCACGGGCATCCTTCAGGGATTTGCCGGTTTCCAGATGGACGGCGCGGGCAAATTCGTCGGCGCGGTTTTGCAGAGCGATGGCGGCGTTGCGGAGAATTTCGCCGCGCCGCGCCACGGTTTGCCCGGCCCAGCTTGGAAAGGCCGACCGCGCCGTCTGGATGGCGCGCGCCGTATCCGCCGCCCGTGATCGCGTTAGCCGGCCCAACGGCTGGCCCGTGACCGGATCGTGTTTCACCAGCGTTTCCCCGCCCAGGGCCGGGACCGCCTGATTGCCGATCCAATTCAGGACCGTCTGCGGATAGCCATTCGCGTGGGAAGTCACCATGCCGTGTATCCTCCATCCACTAAAAGTTCCGTGCCGGTTACGTAGGACGAGGCGTCGGAAGCCAGGAAAAGGAGAGGCCCCTTCAAATCCGCCGGCTCGGCCATCCGACCCAGCGGCACCCGGCTGCAGAATTTTTTCGTGAATTCGTCATCCTGCCCTCCGCGGACCCCGCCGGGGGACAGCGTATTGACCCGGATGCCGTAGCCCGCCAGGTGCGTGGCCAGATAACGGCTGAGATTGACGACGCCCGCCTTAGAGACGCCATACAAAGGCGGTTTTAAAAACGGCGGCTCGCCCGGCAGGTGGTCGTAGCAGCGGGCATCCGGCGAGACGCTGGCATAAAGCGAGCCGATGTTGACGATGGAGCCGCGCCGCGCCCGCGCCATGGGCCGCGAAAAGACCTGCGTCGTCAGGAAAACGCCCAGGACGTTCACGTCCAGGATCAGCCGGTTGGCTTCGATCGGGATTTCCTCCAGCCGCCAACGTTTGTTGCCGGGGTTCGGCGGCTGGTCGATGCCGGCATTATTCACCAGAATGGATGGCTCGCCGAGGTCCCGAACACACGCCACGAGGGCCTCCTCCAGGGATTGGCGCTCGGTGACATTGGCCCGGAGAATCTTCACCTGGCTGTGGCCAAACCGCCGGTGCAATTCTTCGAACGACGCCGGCGGCCGCGCCTGGGGCAAATCCAAGGCCGCCACGCGGGCGCCGGCTTCCACGAGCGCCTCGATCCAGATCGGGCCTAGCTTACCCAGCCCGCCGGTAACGACGGCAATCCGTCCTTCCAGATTGAACGGCCAAGGGGTCAACAGAATCTCCCGAAACTCGCGACTTCGGCGGCAGACACCTGGCCGCCTCAGGGCGTGGCATCGTAAACGTGCTTCAAGCCAAAATCAATGCAAGGTTTGGGAGGGTCAAATTGGGACATGGTTCAAAGGAAGTAACACCATCCCCCCCGTACCTCCCGTACCGATCAATTTCCCGAGGGCCTTTGATCGGTACGACGGCGTGTCGTAAGCCATTTTCAGTTCAGGCCTTGTGCGCACCACCGGCTCCGTACCGATCGCTTTTTTTGGCCTGGTTCAAAATCCTACATCTTCAGGTAGCAAGTGTCCAGAGTACCAAGTTTAACTTGGTACTCATGGCTTTTGACATAAACCTTTTCCAATAAATTCCTTGCGAATAGAAAAATGGCGTGAGTCTCATGTTCACGCAAGGCACCCCCCTCCAAAAAATGAGACTCACATTTGAACCATGCCCTTTTTCGCCACAGGGGTCACAACCGAGCTTGAAAATACGCGCAAAGACTGATCCATCCACTTTTCCCGGAGAGGGGATTGCGCACCACGATTTTGTTTCTGCAAACAAGGGGTGACTGGGAAGTTTGAGAAGTCTGAAAGAAGATCATTCATTCGGGAGAGTGCAGCGCAAAAAGGCCGTGGGGGAACTCGGAAGCAATTCCTGTTTGGGCATATATGCCGGCAACAACCACACCTGGCCTGAAACGATGTCTTCACCTCCGGAAAACCGGCCGCCGCCGGAAAGAACCGCCAGGGCCTGCAGACCGCCCATGCCCCCAACGACAAACGGTTTCGCGGATTCCACAAAATCCACATGAAAATACCGGCAGCGAACCAGGGCTTGTTCGCAGGGAGGTCCCGCGGCGGGAACCTGCTCCGGATGCACCGGCCCCATGGTCCAAGCGATGGATGCCAGCCCCTCCTCGATGTGCAGCTTTCGCGTTCGGCCCTGGGCATCGCACCGGTTCCAGTCGAACAGCCGGAACGTGGCGTCACTGGTTTGCTGGATCTCGGCCAGCAGCACGCCGCCGCCCACGGCGTGAACGGTCCCCGCCGGCAGGAAAATGCACTGTCCCGCTTGCGGCGCGAAACTGTGCAAGCATTCCTGAACCGTTCCTTGCTCGACGGCCTGGCGAAACTCGGCCGGCCCGACTCCCGGCAGCAGGCCGGCGTAGATGCGGCTGCCCGGTCGCGCCTCGAGCACAAACCAGGCCTCCGTCTTGCTGCCTTCGCCCGGCCACAAGCGCTGGACCGCGCTTTCATCCGGGTGCACCTGGACCGACAGCCAGTCGCAGCAATCGAGGAACTTGAACAGCCACGGAAAAGTCGGGTATTTCGCAGCCGCTGGACCGAGCAGCGGCTGACGTGCCTGTTCCATGAGTTGCCGCAGGGAAATGCCGGCCAGCGGACCGCCAGCCACGACGCTGCGGTGCAGGGCATGGTCGCTCAACTCCCAGGATTCGCCGTAGGGCTCGTCCGAAGGCAGGACCTTGCCCAGCTTGCTCAGGGACCTGCCCCCCCAAACCATGGGACGCAGGAAGGGAACAAAGCGGAGAGGTGTGGTCAGGCTTATCATACGGTTGTTGAGTTTACGTTTCGCGCTTCTTGTTTACGTTTCGCGCTCGCTTCTTCCCTCGAAATCCCGGCATCCACCCATCGTATGGCCTGACAAACGGCCAGTGCTGTTCGGCCTTACCAATCTTGATCGGATTCATGCGGACATACTCGATCACGCGCTGGAATCGGCCCGCGTGTTCAAGAAGTCCACCTCGGTCCGCCCCAGACCGGATGCGTTGGACTTCTCTTGCCCACGGCAATCAAGGCCGCTCGCGTCGCCGGCTGGAAATGCTCGATCATGTTCTCCGCTTTGTCCCGATGTCGCCGAATCAGTAGATGCACATGTTCCGGCATCACGGCGCAAGCGTAACAAGTGTAGCCGCGCTCGGCAATCTCCGCGCCGATCTTTTGACCGACCAGCGTGATGTCATCTTCATCAAAGTTCAACAGCGAGTGCTTGAGTAAATCACCGGCCCGCTGGTAAAAGATTCGCAACTCCGCGGACTTCGGCTGGATTGACTTCCGCCCGAAATGCAACCCCGAGCGGTTCGATCTTCTCCACGCGAATTACATGAGAACCGCTGCCGCGCGGATCGTTGGGCAACCACCAACCATACAACGCCCATACAAGGTGATATCCCGCCACCATTGGTTTTCTCCTATGGATTTTGTTGCCCCAGAGGATGTTCCGAGCGCGAAACGCAAAGCCCGATGGTGTGCATGCTGCTCCTATTTCGATCGCGAAACGCAAGCGGGGGCCGGTTTACGTTTCGCGTTCGGGTAATCTTTGCAAAATAGACATCTTGCTTGCAAGCATCCTGCGAGCGCGAAACGTAAACCGCCACCATTCAAGGTCCCGCGGTGACCCGATCCTTGCCGAAAAAACGTGCCGGATCGTTCAAGACCTGAAAGACCTCGGAGGAAGAAAGCAGAAATACCGCGTCCTCCCAGGCGGTGGTGTGTGCGAAGTAGGTGCCGCCGTCAAACCGCCTGCCCACGGTCAGCGTGATGGTCTTGGTGGTTTTGCCGTCTTCCAGGATCAGGTCGATCTTGGCGGTGGCCTTTTCCTTTTCGGGGGCCTTGTCCATGTCTGCCAATTTATACTCCTTGGGTAGTTTTTTGCCTCTCTGCAAACGAACCAGGCGGTCGGCCTTGACATCGGCCAGCTTGTCCACCAACTTGGTCACCGCCTCGGAATTGACTTTAAATTCATCAAGCCCCGAGGGAATGTCTTTCCAGGTCTTGTCGGCCAGGCGCTGGAAGTGAAACTTGCGCCGTTCATAGGGCGTACGCAGATCCAGCTTGATTTCCTTGACCTTGTCGGCGGCGAAATGCTGGACCCGGTGGGGAAAGAGCGGGCCGACGGCCAGGAAACCTTCCATGCCCTGCCCGGTCGGCCACAGGGAAAGGTATACCAGGGCTTGGTGTAATAAACCCAACCCGGATTTGTCACGCACGTCGATGTCGCGCAGTTGCCTGGACACATCCGGCGACACCAGAAATAGCCTGGTGTTGTCCGAGTGCTTGGCATAGACAAACTTGTCATCTTTTTCTTTGACTTCCTTGCCGCCGGTGACGACGGCGGCGGTGGTTTTGCTCTTGGCGTACTTTTCCCACCACGCGTTTGCTTTTGGGTGATCCGCTCGATAGAGTTCGAAATTGAGGACGGCGGCGGCCTTGGCGAGTGGTGCCGGCGCCGCCAACAGGCCGCACAAGCTGGCCGCCGGTTCGACCTGGAAGGTTTTCTTGATCGTCACCGTGACGGTCACGGGGTCCTTGGCGAATTTTTCCGCTTCGTCTTTGGGGTCGCTTTTGGGCAGCCACTTCTTGGCCTTCAGCGAGTTCACCAGGCGCAGCATTTGGCCCACGTGCTCGGCGTCGGCGACCTGCCGGCCGGCGAAATCCGTGGCTTTGACCAGACGCCATTCCGGCACTTGGCTTTCCACGTCGGGATCGCGGGCGGGCCGGTTGCGCTGCACCTGAAATTCGGGGATCTCGTCTTCCGTACTTCGCTTGACGACCACACCGACAACGTCCTCAGTCTTGAATTCCGGCAAGGACGTATCCAGATACGCCAGGGAACCTTCGCTCGGGTTCAACTTGTCCCAGACGGCTTTCGGCACCGCCAGTTTGGTCACGATCGCCTCAACCTTCGGCTCCTTTTTATCCTTGGCCGCTTTCTTGTCCTTGGGTTTCTCGTCCTCGGGCAGGGCGATCCAGGCGGTGCGCTTGACGTAGACCACATCCTCCTTGACCTTGCCGAAGACCAGGACCACCGTCGGCTTGACCTCTTCTTTCCCCTTGGCATCTTTCTTGAGACGCGGTTCGGCGTCCTTCTTCGGATCAACCTTGGCGTCGGTCTTTTTGTCCTTGTCGGCCTTCTTGTCCTTGTCCGTCTTTTTGTCGGCCTTTTTTTCCTTGTCGGTTTTCTTGTCCTTGTCCCCCGGGTCGATGCCCTCGACCCAGAGGTGGACCTCGGCGGCCGGTGTATCAAAGCCGAGCTCCTTGTCGTCCTTGGTGTCGAGGAAATCGCGGACCGCGCGCTTGGCCCACAGGGCCTCAAGCAGGTCCTCGATGACTCTCTTACCACCCTTTTGCCAGTCCTTGTCGGCGCTGGAGGAAACTTGCCAGTGCTCTTTGTGCCGCAGCCGGGTGGTGTCGCGGGCGGTTTCCTTGAGGTCCTTGTCGCGTTTGATGTGCGTGAGGTCCACGGCGTCGATTTTCTTGGTATCCACGGTCAGGAGGTCGCGGTTGCGCAGGCTAAGGGGTTCTTTCAGGGGTTTCAAAATGGGATCGAAGTTTTCCGCCCAAACCTTGGCCATGCCCGGATTGCTTTTAATACGGAGGTAATAGACCGCTTTCTTTTCCCCCTTGAGTATTTCCTTTTTGCCGACGTAGAGTGTGTCCTCGACTTTGTCGTTGTCTTTCTTTCCGATGAGATGAATGCGGAAGGTTTCTTGTTCTTCGTCCAGCTCCCATTTGCGGGGGGAATCCTCGAGAGGAACGAAGTCGCCGTCGTCGGCGACACGGAGCTTGACGATGGCGTCGAGCAGTCCCTTGACGCCCTCGGCTTTGGGCGCCTTGGTCGCCAGCTTGTCCGGCGGCGACCCCTCGGTGTCGGCCAGGCCATAATCCGCCGGCTTGACAAAGCGCCAGGTATCTTCGGTGATTTTTTTCAGCTCCAGCTCGTAGGTCTGTTTATCGAGTTTGCCGGCCACGCGGATGCTGTTGATAGTGGGCTCCGATATTTCGAACAAAAACGGCGAGCGGAAGGAATCGACCCTGTCCAGCAGCCGTTTGATGGAAGATTCGTCCACGGCAAAGGGCTGGCGTGGCCGGTCCGAACTGTTGACGTAACGAATGCCGCCGCTTTTATCCTTGCCGATGTAGAATTTCCATTCGCGCGGCTCCCCGGGCGCGGGAGGCTGGGGCTTACCGTTTTTGTCTTCGGTCTTCTTGGCCACCTGGCCCTTGATGATGATGGTGGTTTCCGGCTTGTCCAGGCGGTACTGGCTCAGGTCACGTTCGAGGGGGGTATCTTCTTTTTTGCTTGCTCTTTCGACCTGGTCGATGATGGCATCGACGTTAAAGGTGCGTAAGTCTTGCCCGAGAACGCGCCAGGATTTTTCCGCTTCGGAATAAACTTCATACTTGAGCCGCCATTCGTTACTGTCGCGGGTGAAGAACAGGCGTTCCGACTCCCCTATTTCGCGGCTTGCCTTGACAATGGTGATGGAATTAATGGTGACGACAGCATCGGGTTTTTCTTTTTCCGCTCGTAGCGAAGGCAGGATGAGGCTCTCATCGAAAGGGTTTTTTTTGAGGGCCACGGTCAGACCGAATACCCACAGCATGGCCAGCAAGACGGCAAACAGAATGATGGTGGTGCGGAAATTCATGGTACATCGACCTTTGGAATATGTAGTAGGCACGCTCCGCGTGCCGTAACGGCACACGGCGTGTGCCTATTACCTAACGCGGCCAAGCCGGAGTGTAGTCGTCACGCTCCGCGTGACGAGAATCCTCACGCGGAGCGTGAGGACTACACTCAAACCAAACCTTCTCCGAAAATAGAAACTACCGTCGTCGGACAACCCATATGCCGGTACCCAGGCCGATGACGGCCAGGGACATAAGCCAGCCGGGCAGGAGCGCGAGTCGTCCCCAGTTAGTCTTGCTGGACACTTCGTAGATTCCCGGTTCTCGTTGCCGGGCTCCCACGCCGGGCCGTTCAGCCAGCCAATCCAGGCAGCTGGCCAGGAAGCTGTAATACAGGCTGCCGACCCGGGGATCTTGCAAGGCGTTGGCGGCGATCTCGGCGTCGCCGATGACCACCAGACGCGGCCGACCCTCGCCACCGGGTTTATCGCTTTCGGTTACCGCCACGGCCACGGGCAATTGCTCCTGCACTTCGGCGGTGGTCAGCTTGGCCTCCCCGTGGGCAAGGGGGTTTTTCAGGGCGCTCAAATTCGCTTCGGACCAGATCACCGAAGTTCTTTGACCAATGCCCATCAACATGACTTCGGCCTGGAAACCGGGGGCGGTCACCAGCGGATTCACAATGCGGGCCGTGCGCATGACGAAGCTCTCAAGGGCAAACGACCGGGATACCAGGTTCTTCACGTTGCCCGGGGTCCTGGCCTCGAACAGCAACGGATCGTCCCGAAACCCAGGATAATGAAATACGTATTCGTTGGTCACATCGACATTGAAATCCTTCAAGAAATCTTCCAGCCCGGTTTTTACCAGCCCCTTATATTCTCGATCCGTTACGACGTCCAACATAACCAGGAGACGCCCCTTGCGGAATGTCATGTACCGCTTCAAGGCCTCCACGGTTTCCGTGGCCAAGGGCCTGCTGGGCCCGGCAATCACCACGGCCCGAGCATCATCCGGGATTTCCTTCTTGTCCGCCAGGTAGAGTATGCGAGGGTTTTCCTTTCCTTTTTCCGGCCGGGAAAAGCTGAGCCCCATGACCTCAAGTTTCTCCTTCTGCAATCTCTCGATCAGTCCCCCCGCGCCTTGGGGTGCCAATTCCTGATAAGCGGGGCGCGTCAGAAAAATCGGAAACGCTTCCCGGACCGCCAGGTCCAACTCGCCGTGTCCCTGGAGGAAATACACTTTCGCTTTTTTGTCCCCCTCCATGAAATATTTGATCTGTCCCACGATGACGTTTTCGCCGTTGAAAATAGTGGGTGGATGGGTGCCGGGGGGGACTCTTTTCGTGAAATCCGGTTCGTGAATCTCGGCGGGCGGAATGAGCTTGCTTTTCTTTTTCCTCTCCGGCTCCTTGCCGTAAGCCAGCAGAACTCCACGACCCACTTCGGTCAATTCGCGCGGACCCCCCAACTGGGAATATTCGGCCATCAGTTTGCGATAGCGCTCAAAATCACGATCGGGATGAATGTATTCCACGCTGAGCAGATCGGTAACATGCTGGCAATTATCCAGGAGATGCTTGATGTCGGAAAAGCGGGAGGATCGCGGATTAATGATGACGTAAGCGGTCACCGGTTCCCTGAGTTTTTCCAGAACGTCAATGCTTTGCTTGCTCAGGGCATACAAACCTTTTTCCTTCGTCCAATCGAAGGTGAAGGGATAGCTGGCATAAACGACGATATTCAGGGTGACCAGGAAAACGAGCAAGAGCAAGCCGGTGAGAACCGCGTTGTAGCCATACAGGGTTCGCCGCAGGATCGGGTTGACGCGGATGTCGGCGCGGGCCAGGAGCAAGCTGCCGAAGATCAGGGCGAGGCTATAAAGTTGCAGGTAGCCGCACAACCAGACCCGCCAACCGCGTTCGCTGTTCCAGCCGGCGACGTTGGCGAAGAAAACGTCGTCGCGCCAGATCCAGGCCAGGCAAAAGGTCATGAGGGCCAGGACCAGCCCGCTCAGGCCGCCCACGGCCAGCACGGCAAAGCGCGCGCCACTTGGCGAAAGCTGGGGATTGAGGCGCAGGAAAGCTCCGCTGCCCGCAAGGACCAGGCCGAGCAACAAAGGGGCCAGCCACAGCGGATAAAGCGCCCCCGGCCTTTCCGAAAAAATGCGAAAGCGCAGCCACACCCCAAACAGAACCAGGATGCTGCCCAGGGCGATCAGGAACAGGCTTAGCCCAGCCTGGCGGGCCCGCAAAGCCTGCACCAGAGTTTCCTGGACAATTGGATTAGTCCGGGCTTGCCACCAGCCGCAAGCCAGAAAGATAAGGGCCAGGGAAAACAATCCCGCCGTTTCCCCAAGGCCCGATAACCTTTGGCCATATCCAAGCCAAATGGCCAGGGCCAGTTGTATGACTCCACAGGCCTGGATGAACAGGCCGACCAACCGTTTGTGGCGGCGGAACTGGTCCTCGGAAACGGCTGCCGGATCGACGCGGCGCAGACGCACAAAAGCCAGGCCGACCATGGCCAGGGCCATGACGAGAAGAATGGCCGGCAACAGGAGGGTGAAGTCCGCATGCTTGACCTTGATCAGCAAGGCCAAAAAACCGGCCAGCACGCCGCCAGCCAAAAGGCCCAGAGCCACGGAGCGGCGGTTGGATACCAGGTCTATTGCCGGGGTTTGTACAGCTGTTTCGTTCGCCATGGTCGCGACGCCTCAAAATAGGACACCTAATGACCCTTATTTCCACTTTCTGGATTCAAGCACCTTCACGGTCAAAAACAGGAATAAGATCGCCAGCGAAATGAAAACCAGGAGGTGGCGTGGCGACAACATTCCGCGCAACGATTCCTGCCAAAGCCTCAGGTAGGAGATGTAGTCAACGATTTCGCTCCAGGGCCGGGGAAGAACCTCGGGCAGGACGTAAAAGCCGGTAAAGAGCAGCATGCTGGCAAAGGTCAAGACCGCCGAAATAATCTGGTTGCGCGTCAGGCTGGAAAAGAACAGACCCATGCTGATGAACCCCGCCCCGGTACAAGCCAGGGTGAGGTAAAAGCTCAGCATGGGACGAGAATCGAAGGATTGTTCTCCCACTTCCATGGCGCGCAGTGCGATCAAATTGATCCCCCAGCTGGCGGTTCCCAGAAGGAAAAAAAACCACACGGCAAAAAATTTGCTCAAAACCACCGAGGTTTCTCCGATTGGTGCCGTGAGCAGGACTTCCCACGTACCCGTCCGCTGCTCCTCGCTGATCAGCCGCATCGTCAGCATGGGAATAGCGAAAATGAGGAACAGGACTGGAACCAGGCCGAAGATGTAGTAAATGATAAAGGGCTCCGGGATAGACCGCGCGGGAATATTCTCTGGGGGTTTAATCATCAATGTGAAGTTCCAGAATTGATACCAGCCCACTAGTACAAACCCAAGAATGACCAGGTATGCCACCGGGGAGAAAAAGAAACTGCCCAATTCGCGACGCAAAAGCACGATGAATGTCCAGTCTGAACACACGCATAAAGACACAAATAGGTACACAAGCCCTGCTGCCATCAGCACCAGGCCGTCCGGCACGAAGTAGGAAGGTCCACGCAACAAAAAGGAACGCGTAAAGGCCAGCACCAGGATGATGAAACCCACCGCTCCCAGCCCCAGTCCGGAATAGAACGCCCGCGGGCTGGTGGTCCCTTCCAGGCCGATGAAGCCGGCCAGGTAAACCAGACCAAAGACAATGAGGATCACCCCTTCGCCCAGCAAAAAAGCCTGGTTGGTGCTGCCGAAGAAGAAGCCGGCCAGGGCCATGGCGGCGCCGGCCAAGCCGATGAGGGCGGTGGTGCGCTGGCGCAACACCGCCTCGGTTTCGTTGCGGGCAAAGGATAGCAGGAAGGGCAAGGCCAGGCCCAGGCAAGGCACGCCGTAGGCGAAGAACATGCCGCCCAGGCCGGCCCGCGTAGGCCACACCCGTAGGGCAATGCCCGCCGCCAGCAGTCCGTAGCCGCCCAGAAAACCATACAAGCGGCGGAATTGCACGTCGTGTTCGTTGAAGGCGTGGAAGAGCAGGCCGCCGACACCGATCACGAACCAAAATTGACCCCAGCCCACCCCGACGATGTAGCGCAGCCCCAAGCCGGGCGCCAGCATGCCCAGGCCGCCCATCGCCACCAACAGGAAGCTCACCAGGGCGATGACCCGCCCCGGCGTCGGCTGATCCTGGCGCAGAATCGACGGCGCCCGCTCCGGCAGCGACGGCCAGTGCCGCAAGGAACTGTCATCTCGTCTCGGCTTGATGGCCCGCGTTGCCATGAAATCCTCAATATTTGAATCTTGTAGGCGCAGGCTTCAGCCTGCGGTTCTCCCCTACGGCACCGGGGGTATTGTAGCCGCA
>CAZFGM010000022.1:0-8061 GCA_964518515.1 uncultured Alcaligenaceae bacterium
CATAAGCGAAATCGAGGCTTTTTTGGCCGATCGCGGTATCGTACTGCGCCCCAAGTAGTTGCTATAAGTGGGAGTCTTTTTGCTGAGTTCGCGATGGAGCCAGGCGCGGGCGGCGTTATTCCCATATCTTAACCGTCTTGTCGAAGCTTCCGGAGGCGATGCGCTTACCGTCGGGACTCCACGCCACGCTCGTCACAAAGGCAGTGTGGCCCTGAAGTATCAGAAGCTCCTGGCCGGTGGCAACGTCCCATATTTTCACAGTCCGGTCCGCGCTACCAGTTACCAGACGGCGACCATCGGGACTGAACGATACGCTCATTACACCGTGTGTATGGCCCCGAAGGGTAAAGAGCAACTGCCTGGTTTGCACGTCCCATAGCTTGACGCTGTGGTCAGCGCTTGTGCTAGCAAGAAACCGGCTATCCGGGCTGAAGTCAACGCTCAAAACAGCACCACTATGTCCTTTCAAAGTTTGAAGTTCCTGCCCGGTAAGGGCGTCCCAAAGGCGTACGGTCTTGTCTGGGCTGCCAGAAGCAATAACTTGGCCGTCCGGGCTAAAGGCTGCGGTTGTTTGACCCCTAAGGGTGTGGATTTTCTGTCCTTTCTCCCAATCCCAAATTTGGGCGTTCTGATCATCAGTAATAACGTGGCTGGACACAATCCGCTTACCGTCCGGGCTGAACCCAACACGGTGCGAGGCACTTCGCCCCTTGAGAGTGGAAAGCTCCTGGCCCGTGGACGCATCCCAGACGCGGACCGTTCCATCCGCACCGGCAGAAGCAAGCCGGCGACCATTGGGGCTAAAGCCCACGCTATGAACGCCAACAGTGTGTCCCTGGAAAATAAGGGCGACCTCTCCCCTACCAATTTCCCACAAGGGTCCACTCGATTTTGGCTTCCCTATCTCCAACAACACAAGCGGGGGGTCATGGTCCACAGAACTGGCAGCGGCCAGACGCTTCCCATCTGGGCTAAAAGCCACGCTGCTCACAAGGCTGAACTGGCCGAGAGTGAAGGATTTCTGTTCGGGGGCCACTTCCCAAATCTTGATGGTGTTGTCCCTGCTGCCTGATGCGATCTGCTTGCCATTCAGGTTGAAGGCTAAAGTTTGAACATAGCTGCCGTGGCCGAGGAGGATGTGGGTATTTTGGCCTGTTGTCATATCCCACACCCGTACTTGGGCGCTTGACGGTAACCCTTCGGTAGCGCTATCGCAAACAAGGTATTCGCCATTTGGGCTAAAAGCTACACATGACCCCCCTCCGGTATTTCCACGAAGAAGAAAAACTTGGTGTCCCGTCATCGTGTCCCACACCCTGACCTCGCCGGTTCCAGGGCCGCTGGCAGCAATCCATCGGCCGTTCCATACCACGCTTCTGACAGGAACGTCTAGTACTAGATTATCTAACAATGCAGACTGTCTCTTGAGGCTGCGTAGTTCCTTCCCTGTCGCCAATTCCCATACCTTCACCTCCGGTTCTTCAAACCACATTTTCCCGCCAAGACCATTTATTTCCGGTTGTGAAAAAAAACCTTTCTCTCCTCCGCCGCAGGCGAGCCTTTGACCATCGGGACTGAATGCCACACTGTTGACCTTGGACCGCCAGAAACACCTGAGCGTGCGAAGCAGCTTACCTTTGATGGTATTCCACAGTTTCACCGTTCCGTCAGCGCTGGCGGAGGCGATCTCAGTTACAAATTCGAGGGAATTTGTGTCAAACCGCGCTTTAGGATTAAAAGCCACGCTGTGTACGGCCTCAGTATGGCCTTTCAAAATCAGCACCTCTTGCCCCGTAGGCACATCCCAAATCCTTACTGTCTTGTCCGCACTTCCCGAAGCAATGCGTTTTCCATCCGGGCTGAAAGCCACGCCTGTGACTGGACCATCGTGTCCCTTCAGAGTGCGAATCTCCTGCCAGGTCTCTACTTTCCACAGCTTTATCGTCCTGTCCTCGCTACCTGAACACAGGAGCCTGCCGTCGGGACTGAAAGCAACGCTCAAAACCGAGCCCCCATGACCCTTGAGGGTTGCTTTACATGCGTCGCAACGGCGAGAGAGGTAAGCATGCTCCCAGTGCCGCAGTTCCGGCTTGCAGAGTTCGAGAATCTGCCGCGCTTGCCACGGATCGCCTCTGCGCAGCTCCTGTTGAGCAAGAGCCAGTTGCAGGGCATAGCCGACGGTCTCCGCTTGCCGGCGGGCTTTCGTTTCCGCCTCTGCTCTGCGCCGGACGTTCTCGCGCTCGCCTTCAACTTGACGCGCGTATTCTTCGGCCTGGGCGGTTTTTAGTCTGGCCTCGGTGGCGCTCTGGTTCGCCTCCAGCCAGAGAGTGGTCACGACGCCCAGGCTCCCCAGGACCACCAACACCAACATTCCAGCTGTCCCTGCTAGAGCCGGCTTCCGCCGGCACCAACGCCAGCCGCGTTCCAGCCTGCCGACCGGTCGCGCCTGAATGGGCAGTCCCCCCAGAAACCGCCTTAGGTCGTCCGCCATGGCCAGGGCATTGACGTAACGCTTGTGGGCTTCCTTCTGCAAACACTTCAAGCAAATGGTTTCCAAATCGCGCGGCACCTTGGGCTGCAAATGCGCCGGCGCCACCGGTTCCTGGTTGCGCACCTGGTCCAGAGTGTCCAGGGTGGTCGCCCCTTTGAAGGGCGGCCGGCCGGTCAACATTTCGTACAAGATGGCCCCCAAGGCATAAACGTCGGCCAGGGGGCTGATGTCCCTGGTTTTTCCCGCCGCCTGCTCCGGGGCCATGTAGCTGGGCGTGCCCAGGATCGCCCCGCTCTGGGTCCGCCCTTCTTCGTTCAGCGACTTGGCCAGGCCGAAGTCGGTGATTTTCGGCAATCCCTCGGCAGTCAAGAGCACATTTTCCGGCTTGAGGTCGCGATGGACGATGCCGCGCTCGTGGGCCGCATGCATCGCCCGCGCCATCGTTTCCACCAGGGCCGCGCCCTGGCCCGGCGGTTGCGGCGTACCCGCCAGTTTCTGGGCCAGGCTGCCGCCTTGCACATACTCCAGAGAGAAAAAAGGCAAGCCCTCGTGTTCGCCGATTTCATGGATCTGCACAATGTTGGGATGTTGCAAGCGGGCCACCGCCTCGGCCTCGCTGCGAAACCGGGCCAAATGTTCCGATTCCGCGTAAGCCCCGGCCAGAATCATCTTCAAGGCCACCACGCGGTTGAGCTTCACATGGCGGGCCTTGTACACCACGCCCATGCCGCCTTTGCCCAGCTCTTCCAAGATTTCGTAGCCGGGAATCGTCGGAACGGGGGAACGGTTATCCGAAAACGGAGATGTTCTTGCGAAAAGGGGGTCAGCCGTCGGCCGCTTAAGAAACTGGCTATCCACCCGTTCATGATGGGCCAACAACGATTGGACCTCTTCGCCCAGGGCGGGATTCTCCTGGTCAATTTTCGCCAGGAATTGAGCGCGCTCGGCCCCTTCCCGTTCCAGGGCTTGTTCCACCAGTTCCAGGGCACGCTGCTGTAGTTCAGTCGACATGGTCGGATCCTTTGCTGAGTTCGCGATGCAGCCAGGCGCGGGCGGCTTGCCATTTGCGGCGAATGGTGGAAATGGGCATGGCCAACGCCGCGCTCATCTCCGCCAGGGTGCAGCCGGAAAAAAACTGCATTTCGACGATCTGGCTCTTCACGCTATCCAGGGAGGCGAGCTTGGTTAACGCCTCGTCAAGGGCGAGCAAATCCAAAGAACGCGGCAAAACGGCAATATCGCCGGCTTGATCCAGACTGACGAGGGTGATGCCGCCGCCGCGTTTTGCGGCCTTTTTTTTGCGGGCGTGACCGATAAGGATTTGCCGCATGATGCGGGCGGCAAAGGCGAAAAACTGCGCGCGGTTCTCCCACGTCACCTGCTTTTCCGCGACCAGCTTTTGAAAGGCGTCATCGACGAGCACGGTGGTTTGCAGGGTGAGATTGGGCCGCTCCCGCCGTAACAAGGCCCGCGCCTGCCGCCGCAATTCCCCCTCGACGTGGAGATAGAGCTGGTTGTGCAGGCTCTCCGAATCTTGGCCGGCCCGGCGGAGCCAGGTGGTCAGATGCGGATCGGCGGATTTAGACGACTGGGATCGCACGGCCAATTCTTTCCAGAAAAATTTTGGCAAATGCGGCCTGATTTTGCGCATTCCCTTATGGAGTGCGTAACGGGGATGTTCCCAATTATCCTTGCCAAAGTGGGGAAGTCGAGAAAAATCCGCCCGCGTCACTCCTGAGCTGGAACGCCAGCCAGGCCAAGCCGGGCGTGGATGTTTCACCAAGTTGCACCGCGGAGGACGCGGAGAACGCAGAGAAAAGTTAAAAAAACCAGAAATGAACCGCAGATGCATTTGCGTGCATCTGTGTCCTTTTTTCCTCTGCGTTCTCGGCGGCCTCCGCGGTGAAATTCGTGCCGGAAATAAACCTTCAAGCCACGGGAGGCAGCCATGTTTTCATTCTTTCGCCGCCAGAAAGCGTCCAAGGCAACACGGCCGGCCAAACGCGCGGTCTGGAAACCCATGCTGGAGGCGCTGGAAGATCGCGCTTTGCCGTCGCTGCTGACGGCGCTGGAGGCGCCGGCGAGCGCGCCGGGTGATCCCTGTCTGCTTCCTGCTGGAACGATCCTCGTTTCGGACTCCAATGCCTACGGGGGCGCCGGTGCGGTCTTGGCCGTTGACCCGGTCAGCGGGCTGCAGCGGTCTGTTTCCGCGGGCGGATTCCTCGTCAACGTGGACGAAGGGATCGCCGTCGATGCGCGCGGGGACATCATCGTCGCGGACCCAGACACGGCTCCCGGCAATGGTGCCATCATTCGCATCGACCCGCGAACCGGCAGCCAGCACCTGGTGTCTTCCGGTGGTTTTTTCCGGAATCCGGCCGGGCTGGTGATTGCCGCCACGGGGGACCTGTACGTCGCCGACCCGACTGCCGGCGACGTGCTGGACGCCGGCAGCATTATTCGTGTCGATCCGAACATCGAGGACGATCCGACCACTCCGGCAATCGAGGGCCAGTTCCTCGTTACGCAGGGTGGGTTTCTCGTTGACCCGGTCGGCATCGCCCAGGAGGCAGATGGTAATCTCGTCATCGCCGACACTGGTCCTTTTGGACATGGCAGGGTCATCCGAGTCAACCTCAAACCCGGTTCCGGTTACGGAAGCCAGCAGATCGTCGCTTCAGGTGGATACCTCGTCTACCCCAGGGCCATCACGGTCGCGCCGCCCGACGGGCATCCGAGCTACCGGCCGGGCGAGCTCTTGGTTATGGACACCGGTGCCTTTGGCAGCGGCCACGGGGACGACCCCGCCTTTCACAACGGCGCTGTCATCGGCATCGATCCCGTGACCGGCGCGCAGCGGGTCATTTCCAAGCTCGGCCTGTTCGTGGCGCCAACCGGGATCACGATCGCCGGCAACGGCGACCTGCTCATCGCCGACCAGCATGCCACGGGCGAGGGTGCGATCATCCGCGTGGACCCCAAGACCGGGGCGCAGACCCTCGTCTCCTCACGCGGATTCTTCGATAATCCCGCGGGCGTCGTGGTGGTCCCCGCCCGCTCGGCGCCCACCGTACCGACGTTGACAATCAGCGATGTGGCGCAAAAGGAAGGCAATGATGGGACGACGGCGTTTACCTTTACGGTAACGCTGTCAGAGCCCAGCAGCCAGCCGGTGACGGTGGTTTATGCCACCGAGGATGGCACCGCCACGGCCGGCAGCGATTATGTGGCCCTGGCCCAAAAAATTCTTACCTTTAATCCGGGCGAGCTGACGAAGCAAATTCAAGTCACCGTCAACGGCGATACGAACGTTGAGCCGGACGAGACCTTCTTCGTGCGTCTCAGCAACCCCGCCAACGCGACCCTTGCCCGGACCGCCGGGATTGGGACCATTCAGAATGATGATGAGCAAACGGAATTGCCCCAGGTGACCTTTACCACGGCCAGCCAGAGCGGTCCCGAAAACATTGGCACCATGAAGGTGGTGGCACAACTGTCGGCTGTCTCAGGCCTGGAAGTGACCGTGCCCTACACTGTCAGCGGCACCGCCACCAACCCCGGCGACTACACCATCTTTCCCAACCCTTTGGTCATACCCGCCGGTGCCTTGACCGGGGAGATCACCATCACCGTCAAGGACGACACTTTGCAGGAGGGGGCCGAGACAGTCGTAGTAACCATGGGCGCGCCGACGAACGCCACTCCGGGTAAGATTCTGCAACACACGGCGACCATTGTCGATAATGACCCGCCAACGAACGTTCTGGTAAACGACCCCGCGGCAGATTTGACCGCGCAGGATACGCAAAGTGAAACTACCCTTGTCCTTGGGGCCGGCTCCACGGTGGTTGTGGCCTCTAACGACTCGGGATCTTTCACTAGCGGGACCAACAGATTCACGGGCTATTCGGTATCCACTACTGGAGGCAGTTCCTTTGCCGATAAAGGATTCTTGCCAACCAACTCGAGGGGAGACATTGGAGACCCGGTTTTGGCCCGCAGCCAATCGACTGGGGCGATTTTCCTGACCACTCTTGCCTGGAACACCAATTTCACGGGTTCAGGCGAGCGGTTACAGGTTTTTCGGTCTACCGACTATGGTCAGACCTTCGGCCCACCGGTGAACGGCACGCCCGGGTTTGTGCCAGGAGTGGACAGCCAGGATAAACCCTGGATCACCGTAGACAACTTCAGCGGGCCCGGCCAAGGAAACGTATACCTTGTTTGGCGGGATTTTTCTTCCAACCCCGCCCGAAATGGAATTTTCTTTAGCCGTTCGACTGACGAAGGTCTTACTTGGGGCCCAAGCGGAGGGACGTTCATTACTTCGGGCGGTCAAGGTGCTTTCGTCGCAGTCGGGCCCGACCACGCGGTTTATGTTTTCTGGTTGGACAATTCCAGCCCGCAGCGGATTCTGATGCGCAAATCCTTAGACCAGGGCCTGACTTTTGGTTCGGTGGTAACTGTGGCGTCGCTTAACACCACGATCGCAAACGGCGACCTGGGGCTGGAATTCCGAACGAATGCATTTCCCCAAGCCGTTGTTAACCCGGTTAACGGCCATCTTTACTTGGTTTACAACGACAATCCAGCCGGACCTGACCGGGCAGATGTGGTCTTCAAGCAATCAACCGATCGGGGCACCTCGTGGGGCCCAGCCATTCGCCTCAATGACGATGCCACCAGCAACGACCAGTGGCAGCCGGCCTTAGCGGTGACTCCCGACGGTGCCAAGGTGGGTGTTTTCTGGTATGATCGGCGACTTGATTCCTCCAACCGGCTGATCGACCGATTCGGAACAATTGCCACTGTTTCAAATGCCGGTATCGACTTTGGGGTCAATTTCCGCATCACAAACGTTTCTTTCCCAGCCGTCTTTGGTGTCGATCCTGCAGTTAAGAAGGACTATATGGGGGATTACGATCAAGCCGTGGCCGACAATCAATACTTCTACACCACATGGGGGGACAATCGCGACCCGAGCATGGGACACTCAGGCAATAATGCCAATGTTCGATTGGCAAAAGTTCCCGTGAATGCAAATGGTCCAGTCCGCGGGATGCAGATCTTTCGCGAAAACCCCAACCTTCCAGTGATGCCGGAACAATTTCCGACGCATCCGTTCATTCCCGCCAACTTGCCACTGGCCCCAGTGCTCAACGCCATCGCCGACCAGACGATGAAGGCGGGCCAGGACAAACTTACCCTGGCCCTGCTAGCCAGCGATGCCGATGGCGATACCCTGAGCTATACCGCCCGGGCTGTGGGGTCCACGGCCTACCAACTGGACCAGCAGTTGGCCCTTTCTTTCCTGGGCGAATATCACACCAATTATCACGGTGCCAAGGAAAAGTGGATGGGCGGGCCTAACGGCACCTATTACGGCCTGCTGCCCAACGGCGAACTCCGCCAGTGGCAGGGCAGCATTGCCGCCACTCTGGCCGGGCCGTCCCTGGCGACTTTGGATGCCGGCTATTACGCCGACCCGAGCCTGCTGTGGAATGCCGCCGCGCCCCCGCCGGTGGCCTTCACGGTGTCTGCCAATCAATTGACCATCGATCCGCCCGCCG
>CAZFGM010000022.1:8161-21724 GCA_964518515.1 uncultured Alcaligenaceae bacterium
CTTTGTCGTCGAGGTCACGGTTTCCGACGGCTTGGTCACGGCGATCCGCTCCTTCACGGTGACCGTGACCAACGTGCCGGAAGGTCAGTAGTTCCGCCGCCATTTCCCTGGAAGTTGTCCTTTTTCCGGCCGCTGGCTCAGGTTAAACTCAATGGGAGCGTTTTCCTGGAAAGACAAAGCCTCGGCCAGCAGGTGGAAAGAGGGGCCCCATGCACAATATTCCTGCGGGTTCCCCGGGTATCTTCTCGTGGAGCGTGGTCCGGCGCTTGGCGACCCTTTTCCTTCCGGTGGTTTTACTCACCGGAAGCGTGGTACTGGGGCTTTACCGTCACGACCTGGCCAAGGAACACACGCTGTACGAACAGGCCGGCAAACATCTCGTGGACCTGCAGGACGAGATTATCAAACGGGAATTCAAGACGGTCGAATCCGACCTGTTCTATTTAGCGAATCAGGCGATCCTCTTGGACTTTGTTGCGGAAGGGCAACCGCGCAAAGCGGCGCTGGAGAAGGAGTATCAGCTTTTTTGCCAGCAGCGGGGGGTTTACGACCAGATTCGTTTCCTGGACAGCGCCGGCATGGAAAAGGTCCGCATCAACTACCTGGGGGGCGGGCAGGCCAGCATTGTGCCCGCGGGCGAGCTGCAGTCCAAAGCCAAGCGCTATTATTTTTGGGGGACCATGCGGCTGGGGCGCGGCGGGGTTTTCGTCTCCCCCTTGGACCTCAACGTCGAGCACGAGCAGATCGAGCGGCCGCTCAAACCCATGATCCGCTTCGCCACGCCGGTGATCGACCAGCGGGACGCCAAGCACGGGATTCTGATTTTGAATTACTACGGCGCCGCCTTGATCCGCAAGCTGGCCGAAGTGTCGGTGACCTTTCCCGGATCGGCCTGGCTGGTCAACCGCGGCGGCTACTTCTTACGCGGGCGGACCCCGCAGGAGGAATGGGGATTCATGCTCGGCCACCACCACACCTTTGCCAGCTTTTTTGCCGAGGAATGGCCCCGGCTGGCCCGGTCGGAGGCCGGTCAATTCCGCACCGAGCACGGCCTGTTCACCTTCCGGACCCTGACCCCCCAGCCGAAGCCCGCCGCGGGCCAGCCCGCCGATCCCCTCCCGCCCGAGGGTGGTTCCGACCCGGATGCGGCCGACCCCGCCCTGATCGTGGTGTCTCGCATCGCCCCCGCAGTGCTGGAAGGTCAATCCACCTTGTTGCTGCACCGCTTGATCGTGTTCGCGGTAGTGGTCCTGCTCCTGGTATTCGCCCTGGCCTGGTATCTGGCTTATGCCGGCGCCCTGCGCCGCCACCACCAGCGGCTCTTGGCCGATTCCGAAGCCCGCTTGCGAACCCTCTCCACCCAGCTCATCACCGCCCAGGAGGACGAGCGGCGCAAGCTGTCCCGCGATCTGCACGATGAGCTGGGACAGCTGGTGACCGCCGTCACCCTCGACTTGCAGCGCGCTTCTGGGGCCGAGGGCCAGGAAAAAAAGGACGCCTTGCTCGGCCGGGCCCTGAACGGCACCGAACTGCTGCTCCACCGCATTCAGGAAATCTCGGCGCGCATTCGCCCCACGCTCCTGGATGACCTGGGCCTCAAGGACGCGGTCCAGAACCTGCTGAGCGTCTTCGAGCAGCGCACGGGAATCGTGGCGCGGGCCGAGCTGGAATTCGCGCCGCAAGATCTCCCGGGGGTGGTCGCGGAAAACATCTACCGCATCCTTCAGGAGGCCTTGACCAACGTCTCCAAACACGCCGGGGCGAAGGAAGTCTGGGTCCAGCTTCGTGTGGCCCGCGGCAAGGTGGTTCTGGCGGTCCGCGATCAGGGCGCCGGGTTTGCCCCCGAAACGCTGAGCGGCAAGGAACTGGGTCTGTTGGGCATGCGCGAGCGGGCCGAGTTGTTGGATGGAACTTTCTCCGTGAAGGCCGCGCCGGGAAAAGGGACGGAGATCCAGGTGACGATTCCGATTCGGGAAGTTGTATAATTCTGAACCACAGAGGCACATCGCGGCAGAGCCGCAATCAAAATGAACCAAATAGGCACCGAGAACACAGAGAAAACCGGGCTGAGACGGATGGGCCTGTGCATGAACATGAGACTGACGGGTGTTCGTTCTGTAAGTTCTCAATTGCCCTGGGGTATCGTCTGACCGAGGTATTCGCGCCGGTTCCGAGCCGGAAGCGTAAGCGACGGCCACGCCACGCCTTCGGCCGTCGCTTACGCTTCCGGCTCGGACAAATAAATCCCCGACCCAGGGTTTCCCGGGTTTCCCCAGGGTTATTGAGAACTTACTTCGTTCTGCCATTACATCGCTTCTTTGAAGTAGTTATGGCGAAGGGGATGGGTACCAAGTCCAACTTGGTTCTCTGGGTATGCAATTGGGCTAAGTTGTGCCCTGTGGCGGAAAAGTGATCGGTACGGAGCGCGGTGGGCGTGTAAGTTACGAAATGAAAAAGGTCTTACAACGCCCGGCCGTACCGATCAAGTGCTTCGCGGAATTGATCGGTACGCAGTTGGGGGCAAGGAAAACGCGAATCCCGCGCCGCGCGGCACTAAGCCCTCGCCTCGACTTTTCCCCGGGTTTCGGTTTTGTAAGAGTCGCTATGATCCCCCAGGACATAATTCGTGTGGTGCTGGCCGACGACCATGCCATGGTGCGCGAGGCGCTGGCCCAGATTCTCAAGGACAGCGGCTGCATCCGCGTCGTGGGCCAAGCCGCCGACGGCGCCGAGGCGCTCGACGTCGCCGCCAAGACCCAGCCCGACGTGATGGTGCTCGATTACACCATGCCCAAGCTGAACACCCCGGCGGCCATTGAAGCGCTGCTGCGCCGCTGGCCCCACCTGAAGATTCTCATCCTCACGGTCCACGAGAACATTCATTATTGCGTCAAGGTGCTCGAGAGCGGCGCCCACGGCTATGTGGTCAAGTCGGCGGCCGTCGGCGAACTGGTCGAGGCCATCAAGGCCGTTTCCGCCGGCGAAATCTACATTTCGCCCAAGGTCTCCCAGGGCGTCATGCTGCACCTGCGCCGGCCCAAAAAAGACCGCGTCGGCCTCGAAGCCCTGTCGCAGCGCGAGTTCGAGCTGCTCCGCGTCCTCGGCGCCGGCATGAGCCTGAAGGAATGCGCCAAACACCTCAACATCAGCACCTCAAGCGCCAGCACCTACCGCGCCCGCCTGATGGAGAAACTCAACCTGCACACCACCGCCGAGGTGATTCGCTTTGCGTTGGAAAACGATATCGTGGGGTAAAAATGTTACCGCCTGAAAAACCGTTTGTCGGATTTTTGCTACAAAGAAACCATCTCTTCCGCGACAGACAAACCGGGCGCGCCGCCTCAGGATAAAAGTTTTGGCCCCAGGCGGTGGGGGCTGCAAGTCTTTTTCGTTTAATCTCTTGGCTCGAAAGGGGCATCTCGATGAGCACGCGCAAGGCAACCGTTACCTATTCGTTGTGCCTGGCCAGCCTGGCCGCGGCGGTGGGCTTTTGGGCCGGCAGCACTCGCAGCGCCGCCCAGGAAGACAAGGGGGCCGGCAAGTCGTATTCCACCAACGACCCCAAGCCAAATCCCGGCGGCAAGGCCGCCAACCAGGGAGGCAACGATTTCGGCCTGGGGGACGGCCACGTCTCCAAGCTCAAGCCGTATCCGCAAGTGAAGGCCGGCGAGCGCACGCCGTTCGACCTGTGGCGCTATGCCGGCATGAACGGTTCCTCGTGGAAGTCGCCGGTCCTGGACATGCCGTGGGACCAGTGGGTGAAAATGGGCAAGGAGCAGAAGCCCAAGCTGATGGCCGACGTCCAGGCTTACATGAAAAGCCGCTACAACTTCCACGGCAAGGCGATCCCCGGCGCCAAGATGACTCGCGGCAAGCCCATCATGATCGGGCCGGTGGCCCGTCTGCCCAAGGGTTCCAAATCCTGGGAGGAACTGGCCAAGCTGTCTCCCGAGGAGATCAAGAAACGCGACATCTTTCCCTACGTGCCGCTGGCCCACCCGCTGCACTCAACCGCCCACATGGTCTTCCCGGACAACTGGGTCCAGGCCCATCCGGAGCACGAGCGCATGGATGTGGGCCACGACTTCCCCAATGGCTATTTGCCCGAATTTCCCCCCCCCATGTTCCTGACCACGCACAAGGAGCTGGGCGACGTCAGCGGCGGCCGCGAAGTCACCTTCGAAAACTATTACGAAATCTTCAACGGTCTGTTGACTCCCGAGCAGATGGAAGGGCTGAAGGAGTTGTTGCGGCCAACGGCTACCACCTGGTTCAACCACACCCTGCACCGGGTCACGGAAAAGCCGAGTACCGGCGTGTCCTGCTTCTCCTGCCACGTCAACGGCCACACCAACGGCGCCTTCGAGCTGGCGCCCGATTCCCGGCCCAACCTGGCCCGCCTCCGCGTCGATACGCCCCCCATGCGCGGCAACTATAATTTGAAGCTGTTCTCCTCCAAGCGGTCCATCCGCAGCCTGGACCACTTTTCCGAGGTGGAAGAGTACTTCGACGGCGACCACCTGCTCGGCGCCGCCATCGGCGTCCGCGCCCAACTCCGGCAAATCACCAACCGCATGGGCGACTTCAACGCCATCCTCGACTTTGCCCCCGCGCCCAAGCTGGGCCCGCTCGGCAAGTTGTTCCCGGCCAAGTCCACGGCCGCCGAGCTGCGCGGCGAACAGCTCTTTTTCGGCAAGGCCAAGTGCGCCCAGTGCCATGGCGGCCCCGCCTTTAACGACGATATGATGCACGATCTGCAAGTCGAGCGCTTCTACGTCGGCCGGCCGGAAGGCCCGATCAAGACCTTCCCGCTGCGCGGCATCAAGGACTCGCCCCCCTACCTGCACGACGGCCGCTGCCCCACCCTGCACGACGCCGTCGAGTTCTTCAACCTCATCTTCGAGCTACGGCTGACTCGGGACGAGAAGGAAGACCTGGTGGCCTACCTCTTGTGCCTGTAGCGGCAACGGGCTGTCCGAAAAGGTGTCGAGATTTATTCCCGTCGCTGGAAGAGTGCGAGCACTTTTTCGGACAGCCTTTCCCTCACACGGTGTCGAAATCCGAAACAAACGCCATTTGACCCTGTGATGGGCACCGCTTATTTGCTGTGATAATGGGCGATGTAGCCCTTATCGCCCACGACCCAGCCGTGACTGCTGGACGGGAAGCTCAGGCCATTCAAGCGTGTCCTGTCTGGGGCGTCAAGCTTGCCGAGGGAGACCCAGCTCTTGCCCGCGTCGGTGGTGCGCCGGACTTCGCCTTTGATGTCGGTTTTGGCCTTGGCCTCGCCGCTTAGAACGTGGCCGAGCTTGGCGTCCGTGAAGTGGAGGTCCAGCAAGAAACCGTCGCCGCGTCTTGCCTCCTGGCGGGTCCAGGTCTTGCCGGCGTCCGTCGTGGCATTGACCTCGCCGTTAGGCCAGCAGTACCAGCCGCGGTCCTTGTCCACGAAGCAGATTCGCGGGCCGTCAAGGAGGTTGCCTTTGTCTGCGGTTTTCTGCACCTGCCAGGTCTTGCCACCGTCTTCGGTCCTGCCGACCTTGCCGCCGTACACGAAATAGCCGTGCTTTTGGTCGGTAAAGACCATTCGCGTGCTATCGCCGTAGCCGCTCATGGGCAGCTTTCTGGTCAGCGTTGTCCAATTCTTGCCGTCGTCGCTGATCTGGTAAAGAAGCGGGTCGTGCAAGCCGCTCCAGACCAGCAGGTAAAACGTCGAGCCGACGGCCGCGTGGGTGAAGAGGTGGGCGCCAAAGCCGAGGTCTGGCCCCTTGATCGGTTTCCAGGTATCGCCGCCATTCGCGGTGTGGAACACGTATCCGTCGGACGAGGTCGCCCAGCCCAGCTTGGCAGTGGCAAACGAGACTTGATTAAGGCTGACGCCTTTCTCGGATTCCACGACGCGTTTCCAGGTCTTGCCGCCGTCGGCCGTCTTCAGCACGGTCTTGTTGGCGCCAACCGCGATCCCCACCTTGTCACTGAGGAAGGTGACGGCGTGCAGGTCGTCCTTGACACCGCTGTTTTGCACTTCCCACTTCCCGGTTTCCTGAGCCCAAACGGGGGCCGAAACTAAGACCACTGCGCCGAATGCGGCGAACAGGTTACGAGATTTCATGGCTATCTCCCTTGATTGAAAGAGTGCGTTCGTAATTGGAACATCCTAGCGATTCTTGGCCGCTAGTAGGATAATTTTTTCCCCATATGGCCGTGGGGCCTGCGGGGCAGGAAACGTTTGCGGGGCAGGAAACGCTTGCGGGGCAGGAACCGCCTGTGGGGCAGAAAACGCCTGCCGAGCAGGAAACGCCTGTGGGGCAGAAAACGCCTGCCGAGCAGGAAACGCTTGCCGTGCCGCAAAGGCCTGCGGAGCGGCAAAGGCCTGGGGGGCCGCATGGGCTTGTGGGGCCGGATAGGCCTGCCGTGCGGAGACGCTGGTTTGCGCCGCTGCCGAACCAGAAAAGGCCAGAGAACCAATCATCAGAGCACAACCAAACAGAACGGTTCGCATGACATACTCCTGCCGCCGTTGCGGCATTTTCCGATGCACTTCCTTTCGACCTGAGCCAATCCCAGGTCCTCCATACTCTTGTACGGGCGCTGTGACAGGCTGGCAAAAAAGAATGGAGTAACCGTTCACCGCTCCGGATTGGAGATTACACAAAACCATTGCAGCTGCAGGAACCACAACAAAAGGGCAAATGTCGCCTTTCGCTCCGCGAAAGGGCGCCTTTCGCGGAGCGAAAGACGACAGTGAACGGTTACGAAATGGAATCGCGGGACGAGATGGAAAACTTGTTGGCCTACCTGCTGTGTTTGTAAAGGATTGTCAAAATGCAAAAGGTACGACCAGGTGCAGCACCCGGGTCAGCTGCGCGGCGTGCTGGACAGGTTTCCAGCACCCCGCGCCTACATGCTTCAACGCAGCCAACCACCTCCTATTTGCCGTGATAATGGGCGATGTAGCCCTTGTCGCCCACGACCCAGCCGTGATTGGCGGACGGGAAGCTCAGGCCATTCAAGCGTGTCCTGGCTGGGGCGTCAAGCTTGCCGAGGGAGACCCAGCTCTTGCCCGCATCGGTGGTGCCCCGGACCTCGCCCTCGCCGCTTAGAACGTGGCCGAGCTTGGCGTCCGTGAAGTGGAGGTCCAGCAAGAAACCGTCGCCGCGTCTTGCCTCCTGGCGGGTCCAGGTCTTGCCGGCGTCCGTCGTGGCATTGACCTCGCCGTTAGGCCAGCAGTACCAGCCGCGGTCCTTGTCCACGAAGCAGATTCGCGGGCCGTCAAGGAGGTTGCCTTTGTCTGCGGTTTTCTGCACCTGCCAGGTCTTGCCACCGTCTTCGGTCCTGCCGACCTTGCCGCCGTACACGAAATAGCCGTGCTTTTGGTCGGTAAAGACCATTCGCGTGCTATCGCCGTAGCCGCTCATGGGCAGCTTTCTGGTCAGCGTTGTCCAATTCTTGCCGTCGTCGCTGATCTGGTAAAGAAGCGGGTCGTGCAAGCCGCTCCAGACCAGCAGGTAAAACGTCGAGCCGACGGCCGCGTGGGTGAAGAGGTGGGCGCCAAAGCCGAGGTCTGGCCCCTTGATCGGTTTCCAGGTATCGCCGCCATTCGCGGTGTGGAACACGTATCCGTCGGACGAGGTCGCCCAGCCCAGCTTGGCAGTGGCAAACGAGACTTGATTAAGGCTGACGCCTTTCTCGGATTCCACGACGCGTTTCCAGGTCTTGCCGCCGTCGGCCGTCTTCAGCACGGTCTTGTTGGCGCCAACCGCGATCCCCACCTTGTCACTGAGGAAGGTGACGGCGTGGAGGTTGTCCTTGAAACCGCTGTTTTGCACTTCCCACCCGCGGGCAGGCCGCTCCTGCGGGACGAGCGGCTTGTCTTTGGCCTTGTCCCCGTTTCCCTTCACAACGCCATCGCGGTTTTCGCCATCCGGCGAGTCCTGGGCGTTCCAGATTCCGAAGCCAATCGCGCTGCCCAGCAACAGCACGGCCGCAACCGCAGCGACCCACCACCAACGTCTTTGGGCCGTGCCCCGGCCTTCCTTCGCCAATGCTGGCGTGGGCACGGTTTGCGGAGCCGCAAAGGGTTCGAGCGCCTGCGCGACTTCGGCGGGCGTTTGGTAACGCTCCTCCGGCCGACGTGCCATCATCTTGCCCACGATGCCAGCCAGGTCAGGCGGGGTTCCGGGCCGCAACTCCTCGAGCGCTGGCGGCGCTGACTGCTGATGCTGCATCAACTTCTCGAACGCGGTGTTGCCCAGAAACGGCGGCCGGCCGGTCAGCAGAAAATACAAGGTGCAGCCCAGGCTGTAAATGTCCGCTCGAATATCGGCCCGGTGCGTGTCCAGGGCCTGCTCCGGCGCCATGTAATCCGGCGTGCCCAGGACCGCACCGACTTCGGTCTGGGCCCCGGCCGATGCGCTTTCTTTCACGAAACGGGCGAGGCCGAAGTCGAGAATCTTGACGCATCCTTCGGGAGTGAGCATGAGGTTGTGCGGCTTGATGTCACGATGGACCATGTCGTGTTCGTGAGCGTACTTAAGGCCAAGCGCCGCCTGGCGGATGTAGTCGCATGCTTGGGCTAGCGGTAGCCGGCCGTGCTGGCCGACGAGCCGTGCCAGGGTGGCGCCTTCGACGAACTCCATGACGAGAAAATGGGTCGCGCCGGCCTGGTCGGCATCGTAGGCGGTCACGATGTGGGGATGCGACAGGCAGGCCGCGGCGCGGCACTCGCGGTGAAAGCGCTCGACGGCGCCGGGTTGATCGATCAGCGCCGGGTTGATGGTCTTGAGCGCCACCCAGCGCTGCATGATCCGATGCCGGGCTTTGTACACCGCCCCCATGCCCCCTGCGCCGAGCATGGCCACGAGCTCGTAGCGCGCGTGGCCCGACAAGTCGGCGGGGATGATGGCGGGCGACGGCGGCGAACCGCTGCCGCCTGGGGGGCAAACCTCCGCCGGCAAGGTCCAGTCCTTCCAGTTCGCCACGCCCTTGGCGGTGACGCTGTCATCCGGATGCTCGGCCTCTTCGTTTGCCATGGCTCGGTCTCAAGAAACTCTTTGCGCCTGTGACAGACGCCCGCAAGAACACGAACACTAGCTGGGGAGTTCACTGCGCCGGCGCTGGAACGACGCTTCGCAATACTTGAGCAGATTTAATTCGACCAGTTCCTTCCGCACCAGCTCGACATCCGTGGATTCCAGGGAAACGGCGACTTCGTCCAACAGCAAGTCCGCGAATCTAGCGTGGGCCCGCTCCAGCGTCTTGCGGACGTTGGCCGCCGTCATCGGTTTGCCGAGCTGCTTGGCAAGGTGATCGGCAAGCTGCGCGGACGACAGGTCGGGCATTTCGATGCGCGCTTGGAGAACCGCGTAGTAGGCAGGCGATACGTCCGCCAGTGCCTTCCACGTGCGGTGCAGCAACTCCTCGCGCCAGTTCGCCAGAAACTGCTGTTCGGTGTCGCCGGTCTGCTGCAGTGCGGGCGGATCAGCATCGCCCAGGGCCTGAGGCCAACCCTGGCGACTGCGGTGATAATCGGTAACCAAATGGATCAGGGCCGTCCGGAGGTAATTGCGAAATCGCCCGCGCTGCGGGTTCGCCTTGTGAAAATCTCCGCGCACGACCCGCAGCGCGAATTCCTGGCACAGCTCGTCCGCCGCCTCCGCATCACCAAGCGCTCCCAGCAGATAGCGATAAGCGGCCCCGCTGTAACGCTGTATCAGGCGGGCGCGGGCCCCGGCAACACCCTCTACCGCCCCGGCGTGCGCCTGAAAAACCAGCGTCCAGGCAGTGACGATCCGGCTCAGCCGCTCCTCCAACTCTGCCTGATCCATGTCTTTGGCTCCTGTGCCTGTTGGTGGTATTTTCCCGCGCGAAGGGAAAAACGCCAAGCAAATAATGCAACAACGTTTCGACAATCCGGATGTCACAGGCCCCGTATAAGAGGTTGGAAGAGACGTGTTTCTCCTTCACAAATCTGCAACGCCAGCAAAGGAGTTCCCCATGTTCCGGTTCCTGCAAACGATCTTCGGTGGCAACACCAAGCCTTCCCGCCGCAAAACCTCGACCAGCAAACGGTTTGTGCCGATTCTGGAAGCCCTGGAGGACCGCCTGGTGCCCTCCAGCATCGACCTCAATGCCGGCCAGCTCCAGATCGAAGGCAATGACGATCCCGATTATGGCGAGACAGTTAACGTGAATGTCAGCACGTTCGGGAATAGCGACCCGCACGACGACAGGGTGGACGTCAGCCTCGTTAGCCAGCGCGGCGACAGGAATCAATCGTTCCCCATGTGGAAAAACGCCTATGGGCAGTGGTGGACCCAGAACGTCACGTCGATCCGCTTCAACGGCTACAACGGCCATGATATCTTCTTCAACAATACCGCCCTCCTTGCCAGCGCCCACGGCGGTGCTGGCACCGACGAGTTGTACGGCATCTATGGCACTGGAATCAACAACTTCTTCGGCGAGGCCGGCGATGACATCCTCGAGGGTGGCCCCAAAGGCGACCTTTTAATGGGTGGCTCGGGACACGACACCCTGTACGGCTACGGCGGCGACGACTATCTCTGGGGTGGCAACGACGATGCTCCCTACGGTGAGCCGGGCCAGATCAACGACATCGACGGCGGGACCGGCCTGAACACCGTCCTTAGAATTGGCGACACCGATTTCAACCTCACCGACACCAAGCTGACCAGCGGCCTGGGCAGCGATAACCTGATCAACATTCAAGCGGCCTACCTCGGCGGCGGCCCGAGTGGCAACGTCCTCGACGCCTCCCAGTTCAGCGGGTCGGTGACCCTCGACGGCGGGGCCGGCTACAACTACCTGTACGGCGGCCGCGGCAACGATACTCTCCTGGGCGGTGCCAATGATGACGTTCTGACCGGCGGACCCGGCAACGACCACATCTACGGCGGCGGCGGCTACAACGTGCTGTCCGAAGGCGGCGACGTGGATTTCAACCTGACCAATACTAGCCTGACCGGCCTGGGCATGGATACGCTGTCAGACATCCAGAAGGCCATCCTCGCGGGCGGCGACAGCGTCAACCGCATCGACGCTTCGCAGTTCTCGGGCACCACCATCCTGTACGGGCTGGGCGGCGACGATGTGCTGATCGGCGGCTCCAACACCGACTACCTCTTCGGCGGCAACGGCAACGACACCCTGTATGGCATGGCCGGCAACGATGTCCTGTATGGGCAAAACGGCCACGACACCTTGCACGGCGGCGACAATAACGATACCCTCAACGGCGGCGACGATGGCATCATCGACGACCTGTGGGGCGACGGCGGCACCGACACGTTCTACCGCTACGGACGCCGCACCGTCTGGGGCATCCAGTACGACAAGATCTGGGACCTGGCTTCGGGAGAGACCGTCTATACCACGGTCCCGCCGATCTGGTAAAGGGAAAGAGCCGTTGGCGGCTGGGAATTCCAGCCGCCAACGTCAGGGCCATCGCCCAACGAACGCGAAGCCACGAGCGGCTAGCTACTAGCCGGTTCACTCTTGCGAACAATCAGGCGGATTACATCGTCGTCATCGAAGGCAAGGGGCCGCGCGATCCGCTCGATCGCCCGTTTGGAAGCCGTAAACGCTCCGCCGTCGAGCAAGCCCTGCAATATGCGGTCAATCTGCAAATCGACTGGTTCCTCGTCACCAACATGAGGGAAATCCGCCTCTTTCACAAGGGGCACGACCTTTTCACTTACGAACGCTTCGAGACGGAAACGCTTGCCGGCGATGATGCCGCCCTGAAACGTTTCACCTTCCTGCTCGGCGCCGAGCGCGTTGTTCCCGCGGCCGGCGGAACGCATCTCGACGCGCTCCTGGCCGATTCCCACCGCCTCGGGCGCGAGCTCACCATTGATTACTACCACGAATACGCCACCTTGCGCCGGCAGACCTTCAACGAGCTGCGTCGCGCCAATCCCGACGTCGCGCCGGCGGAATTGCTCGTCGCCGTGCAGAAGATGCTAGACCGCGTTCTCTTTATCGCCTTCAGCGAAGACCGCGGCCTCTTGCCGGCGAAATCCAATGCCAACGCCTTCCGCCATGCCGATCCGTACAACCCGCGCCCCATCTGGGACAATTTCCGCGGCTTGTTTCGGGCGATTGATGAAGGCAACAAGGCGCTGGAGATTTCCAGGTACAACGGCGGCCTCTTCGCCCCCGATGAACTGCTCGAACGGCTGCGCATCCCCGACCTGGTTTGCAACGGCTTCGACAGGCTGGCCTCCTACGAGTACGGAAAAGATGCCGACAATCCCCACGCGAAAATGATCGACGTGGAAATCCTCGGCCATATTTTCGAGCAATCCATCAGCGACCTGGAAGAACTGCATCAGCAATTCGTTGCTGCTCCACCCCTTCCCGAAAAGGAACCGGAACCGGCGAAAGCCGCCCCCTCGAAGCGAAAGAGGGAAGGCGCGTTTTACACGCCTGCCTTCGTGACGCGCTACATCGTGGCCGAGACATTGCAGCCGATCCTGGCCGACCGCTTCGAAGAACTGCGGCAAGAGCATGAAGAAAAAGCCCTGGAAAATGCCAAAAGCAAAGCAGCCGTGAAAAACTTGCTCGCCGATCCACGCGCGTACGATCTGCAAGACCTGGACGGCCCCCAACGCAACCTCCTGGCCGATTTCTGGAATAAATGGCTCGAAAGGCTGGAGACAATCCGCATCGTCGATCCCGCCTGCGGTTCGGGCGCGTTCCTTCTCGAAGCTTTCGACCAACTGCACTTGCACTATCAACAGGCCAACGCCCGCCTGACGGAACTGATCAATCAGCCTCTCTTCGCCGACGTGGATAAGCAAATCTTGCAAAGCAACCTGTTTGGCATGGACCTGAACTCCGAGGCTATTGAAATTTGCCGCCTCAGCTTGTGGATCAAGACCGCCACACCGGGCAAGGTCTTGACCAGCCTCGATGACAACGTCAAGCAAGGCAACAGCGTCATCGGGGAACCATCCCCGCACGAAGCCTGGAAGAAACGCTTCCCGGCGGTCTTTGCTGAAGGCGGATTCGACGTGGTCATCGGCAATCCGCCCTACGTTCGTCAGGATTGCCAAGGACAAACCCTTTCTCGAAGAGCACTACCGGGCATACGACAGCGTGGCAGATTTGTACGTCTACTTCTACGAACTTGGCCTGAGGCTTTTGAAACCTGGCGGACGCTTGGGCTTCGTCGTCACCAACAAATGGATGCGCGCCGGCTATGGCGAACCCCTCCGAAAATTATTCAGCGAATCCGCCTGGGTGGAGCAAGTCGTCGATTTCGGCCACGCCAAGCAAATCTTCCCCGATGCCGACGTGTGTTTCCGTCGATCCTCGTCAGCCGCAAACCGACGAACGCCCCCTCCCCCGGCTCGGCGCGCGTCTGCGCCATTCCGCGCGAGCAATTGCGCATTGACGATCTTTCCCGGCAGATCAAAAGCGAAGGCTTCGAGGTGTCGCGCGACATCACCAACGAAACAGTCCCATCCTACGGCGACCGCTACAAATTCACCGCCCGCGAATACGACAGCGAGCTGACCGGCCTCGCCTACTACCGCGGCC